>PKQU01000227.1 GCA_017577925.1 Bacillota bacterium | reverse complement strand
CAGAACAACCGGTTCGTTACTTCTTCGCCGCGAGGTAGCGCTTGTTCACCTCGTCCCAGTTGACGACGTTCCACCAAGCGGCGACGTAGTCCGGGCGCTTGTTTTGATATTTCAGGTAGTAGGCGTGCTCCCATACGTCAAGGCCGAGGATCGGCGTGTCGCCTTCCATGTACGGGCTGTCCTGGTTGGGCAGGCTGTAAACCGCCAGGGAGCCGTCCGGCTTCACGACCAGCCAGGCCCAGCCGCTGCCAAACCGCGTGAGGGCCGCCTTGGTGAATTCCTCCTTAAACTTCTCAAAGCTGCCGAAGGTGCGGTTGATCGCTTCGGCTAGTTCGCCCGTCGGCTGGCCGCCGCCGTTGGGGCTCATGATTTGCCAGAAGAGCGTATGGTTGGCATGACCGCCGCCATTGTTGCGCACCGCGGTGCGGATGCTTTCCGGCACCTCGTTAAGGTTGCGCAGCAGGTCTTCCACCGACTTCTCCTGCAGTTCCGGATGGCCTTCCAGCGCCGCGTTCAGGTTGTTGACATAGGTGGCATGGTGACGGGAATGATGGATTTCCATGGTCAGGGCGTCGATGTGCGGTTCCAGCGCGTTGTACGCATACGGGAGTGCGGGCAGTTCATGCTTGGGCATGGGAACCCCTCCTTCTGGTATGTACCCCTTGGCAAGAGAAGAGATTTTCTCCCACCGAATTCTATTATGCCCGAAACACTCTACTTTATCAATCTTTATGTTTCCGAACCGAAGAGCGCGGGACGCCATTCAACGGCAAAGCTCGGGAGCACGGCGTCGGGTCGGCAGGCAGCCAGGGCATCGACATCGTAGGGGCCGGTAGCCACGGCGACGGTGCGCACCCCGAGGCGTTTGCCCGCCTCGATATCGCGCGGCGTGTCACCGATTACGGTGATCCGCTCAGGAACAAAGGCCACGCCGTAGCGGGCTTCCGCCCGGCGGACGGCCGTCTCGATGACCCGCCAACGCTCCTGGGGCACGTCGCCGAACCCCCCCACCTCAAAAAAGCGGTCGAGCCCGAAGCGCCGCAGCTTGATCCACGCCCCCCGCTCGATGTTGCCCGTCCCGAGGACATTGTACGCGCGCGGGTCGGCATCCAGCTCGGCGAGAACCGCTTCGATGTTCGGCGTCGTCCGTGCCGTTGGGTCGGCGGCGAGCGCCTCCTCGAGCCGGGCGCAGTAGCGCGTCCAGTACTCCGGCAACCGCCGGCGGTCCAGCCCCAAACGGTCAAAGGCCGTGCCGACAATGACACTGTCGAGGCTTCCCGCCATGGGAATGCCCTCGAGGGCGTTGGCGATGCCGAACAGCTCGCGAAACACCTGTTCCATAACCGCGCGTCCCACGCCCGGCGCCTGTGTCAGCGTGCCGTCAATGTCCCAAATGAACAGGTACGGGCTGTCGGCCCCTTCCAGGCGCCCGTGCGCGATTTCTGTTGCGTCCATCTTCTTCCTCCTTTCCCGCTGGCGGTATCGCCTCCCGCCTCGACGCAGACGCGGACCGGACCCGGTTCCGGCTGTCAGCGCCCGCGGGCCTCCAGGAGCAGGCGGTTGCGGAGATTCCACAGCGCCTCCGACAGGTCAACCGGGTACTCGTGCGGGTTCACCAGGCGCCGCACCTCCGGCGAAAATCGGCTCCGCTCCTCGAGGCTGTACCGGCGAACCTCATCGAGGGACGGCAGGTCGTACACCCGCTGCCCGTTCACAATCACGGGGACGAGCAGCTCGCGCACCTCGTAGTTGCGCAGCGTTTTGCGGCGGTAGGGATGGATCGGATCGAAGATTTCAAACGGCTCGCCCGTCGGAATCGGCTCGTCATCCAACATGATAAGGTCGGCCATCGCCTCACCCGTGTCGCAATCGTAGAAGCGGACCACTTTCTTTTTGCCGGGAATGGTCACTTTGGCTGGATTTTCCGAGACCTTGATTCGCGGAATGAGGCGGCCGTATTCCTCTTCCGCCACCAGCTTGTACACGCCGGTAAGGGCGGGGTCGTCTTTGGCCGTAATGAGGTGCGTGCCGACGCCCCACGTGTCGATGGCCGCCCCCTGCACCTTCAGGTCACGGATGAGCAGCTCATCGAGGTCGCCCGAAGCAACGATACGCGTATTGGTGAATCCGGCAGCATCCAACATTCGCCGCGCCTCTTTGGACAGGTACGCCAGGTCGCCCGAGTCGAGGCGAATGCCGGCCAGGTCATAGCCACGCGCGCGGAGTTCCTGTCCGACGCGAATGGCGTTCGGCACCCCGCTTCGAAGCGTGTCGTACGTGTCGACGAGGAGCACGGCGTTGTCGGGAAACACCTCGGCAAAGGCCCGAAAGGCTTCCAGCTCGCTCGGGAAGCTCATCACGAAGGCGTGGG
>PKQU01000226.1 GCA_017577925.1 Bacillota bacterium | reverse complement strand
CGCCGCTAGGCTCCCTGCGATCCGCCCGAAGGCCTCACGCAGACAGCCCCGCTCGACTTGCATGTATTAGGCACGCCGCCAGCGTTCGTCCTGAGCCAGGATCAAACTCTCCATGCAATCCCGCCAGACAAAGGACCTACCCCTCACCCGGCGGCCATGAAGCGTTTGTCCGAAACCATCGGCCGCATCGGCTGCGCTGCTTCCGTTTTCAAGGAACCGTTTCGGATCTGCATACTTTGCAGATCCACACTCCCAATAGGAGCTCTTCATTTAAAGCATTGTGAGGAACTCGACACAGTATATTTAAGCAGGATTCATGAGGGTTGTCAAGTGCGTTGCACCAACCGAATTTTTCCGCCTCGCCTCTCAACGACGTTCATCTTACCAAAAAAGCATGGCATAATCAAGATGAGAGTTGTATTCCCCGACTAACCCGAAGAAGGAGCGCCCGACATGTCCGATTGGCAACACTCGAAACGAAACGGTTCGGGAAAATGGAAAACCCTCGGCGGGATTTCGTTGATTCTGGCCGTAGCCGGCAAACTCAAGGGCCTCTTGCCCCTGCTCAAACTGGGGAAGGTGGGCGGAACCGTCTGGAGCCTTTTGCTTAGCATCGGCACCTACGCCTTGGTCGCCCCCTGGTCGTTCGCCATCGGCCTTGTGGCCATGATGCTCATCCATGAGCTGGGCCACGTATGGGCCGCCAAACGGCGCCAGTTGCCGGTGAGCGCCCCCACGTTCATTCCCTTTGTGGGGGCACTGATCACGATGCGCAAGATCCCCAACCATGCCGAAACGGAAGCGTACGTCGCCCTCGGCGGTCCGCTGTGGGGAACGGCGGGCGCCACAGTGGCCTTTCTCCTCGGGTGGGCCACGGGGAGCGAAGCGTGTTACACGGCCGCTTCGATCGGCCTGTTCCTCAACCTGATCAACCTGCTGCCGATCCACCCGCTAGACGGCGGGCGCATTGTCACCGTCATCTCGCGCGGGCTTTGGTTCGTGGGCCTGATCGGCGGATTCTTCTTGATCGTCTTTGTCCTCCGGTCCATCCTCTTTTTCATCATCTGGCTGATGTTTGCGTGGGACCTGGCGCAAGCGTATCTTTTCCGCCACAAGCCCCGGCCGGCAACCCTCGAGCAGACGGTCCGGATCGACGAGGCCGAGATGGAAGCGGCGGGCATCTTTTTGCCCGGGGAAGCGCACCAGCGGCAGTTGCCGTTTGTCGCGTACTGCCGGCGGGACAGCGAGGCGCTCGTCGTGGAGGCACGCCTCTACGATTGGCCCATCTCCCTCACCTTTCCCCGGGCGCGCGGCACCGTTCACACCGTGACGCTGGTGCACACGCGACGGCTTCCCCTCGACGCCGGCGGCGGGGCGGAGCTGACCTTCCACGTCACCTACGAGCCCGATCCCAGCGAGCAACCGGGCGGCATTGTGCGCGATGAGGCCTATTATCGCGTTCCACCCCGCATCCGCCTGCGATTCGGGCTGGCATACTTCGGGCTCGCCGCATACCTGGTGATCATGATGCTGCTCCTCCACCGCGTCATGGTTCCCCTGGCAGCATAACCACCGGCGCACGCGCCTTCACCTCCGGCCGAGGGCCCCCGACGCCCTCGAACCAATAGCGGAAGAAACGATCCAGATCCACTCCTAGCTCCCCTTCGAGAACGCGCAGCAGGTCCGCTCCTGTCGCCGTGCGAAGAGCATGTTGTCGGGCATAGCGGCGCAGCGCGCGGTTCATCACGTCCTCGCCCACCTGCCGGCGCAGCTCCCACAGCGCCGCGCCGCCCCGCTCATACACGAGCAGGCTGTACGCAATCCAGTCCGGAAAGGCGTAGACCGGCGCGCGCACCGACAGGCCGTTCCGCTGCCAGGATACCGTTTGCGGATGCAGGGCATGGCGATAGAGCATGCGCTCCATATGGCGCGCAATGCGCGGGTAGGCGGCGTGCAAGAACTGGAGCGTCGAATACTGGGCCAGGCTTTCGTCGAGCCACGGCTCGCGCACCTCGTCATTCCCCACAATCCCGTACCACCACTGGTGGGCCGTCTCGTGGGCGACGACGAGAATGCCGTCGTCGCGCGCCCGCGCGTCACGAAAATACGTGCCCTGGACCATCACAAGCCCCGGATATTCCATCCCGCCGAAAAACCCGCCGGTGCACACCACGTCGTAATCGGGGTAGGGGTAGGGCATATAGGCGCGGTGAAAGAAAGCCAGGCTCCGCACGGCCGCCTCGTGGAGGACCTCGGCATGTTCGGTCCGGTCGCCCCGGCGCGTCCACGTGCGCACGCGAACCCCCTCGGGTGTGCGCCCCTCGAGCACGCGGTAGGTCGAATCCACCAGCACCAGGGCCATGTCGCGAACCCCTTCGG
>PKQU01000048.1 GCA_017577925.1 Bacillota bacterium | reverse complement strand
TGGCCCTGTTGCCCCGGGCGGCCATCACGACGATCCACGCCTTTTGCCTGGACGTGGTCGAGCGCCACGCGGACGCACTGGGGCTTCCCCCGGTTTTTCGCGTGGCCGACCCGATGGAGGCCCTCCTCCTGGAGGACGAAACGCTGGAGGCGGTACTGGAGGAAGCGTATCGGAGGGTGGACGGCGACCCGTTTTCCCGTCTGGCCGACTGGATGGGGAGCGCGCACGGTGACGCGTCGCTCAAGGCGCTGGTGAAGCGCGTGCATGCCTTTGCGCGCAGCCATCCGTGGCCCGAGGTGTGGCTGGAGGAGGCCGTGCGGGCGTACGAGGAGGCTGACGTCGAACGGGTGGCCCTCTGGCGGCGCGAGTGGGCGCGCCACGCGCGGGCGGAACTGGTTGGTCTCCGTGACGCCCTCCGGTACGCCCTGACCCTGACCCGAGAGCCAGGCGGTCCGGCGGCGTACGCCGAGGCGTTGCAGGCCGATCTGGCCCTGCTCGACCGGCTTGTCGCCAGCGCCGGCTCGTGGGAGGGCCTGACTGCCGCCCTGGAGGACGTGACCTTTGCCCGCCTCAAGTCCGTTCGGGGCGAGGTGGACGAGGCACGGAAGGCGCGCGTCAAGGCGATTCGCGATCGGGTGAAGAAGCGCATCGATGCGCTGCGGGAGGTCTTCCGCGCGCACCCGCCCGGGGCGGATGTGGACGACCTGCGCAACATGGCGCCGGTGGTGCGCGCGCTGGTGGAGCTGGTCCGCGCCTTTTCCGACCGTTACAGCCGGGCCAAGCGCGAGCGGGGCCTCGTCGATTTTGCCGACCTGGAGCACGGCGCCCTGAAGGTGTTGTGCGAGCCCGCGGAAGCGCCGCATCGCCTGGTGCCGTCGGCCGCAGCCCAGGCCTTGCGCCGGCGCTTTGTCGAGGTGCTCGTCGACGAGTACCAGGACACCAGCCGCGTCCAGGAGGCCATCCTGCGCCTGGTGGCGCGCGACGGAAGCCGGTTTCTGGTCGGCGACGGCAAGCAGAGCATCTACCGCTTCCGCCAGGCCGACCCGACCCTCTTCGTGGCCAAATCGCGCGCCTATCGCCCGGTGAGCGCCGGAGGGTCGGCGCCGGCGTGCGAGGACGGTGAAGGGACGGTTTTCCCCGGCGCGCCCGCGCGCCGGGATGGCGACGTCGAGGCGGATGCCCGATGGGTCGTGGGAACCTGCGCTGCGGACTGCGAGCGGGAGGCGGAGCGCGGGGTGCGCATCGACCTGGCCCGCAATTTCCGCAGCCGGCAGGAGGTGGTGGACGCGACGAATTTCCTCTTCCGCCAGCTGATGGACGACGAGGTGGCCGAGGTCGCCTACGACGCTCGGGCCGAGCTGGTGTGCGGCGCGTCCTACCCGCCGGCAGACGGGAGCGACTTCACCTGCGAGCTGGTGGTGATCGACCGGGCGGAAGGGGAGAGGGGGATGGACGGTGTCGGCGGCGCGGCGGAAAACGGATCGGGCGGCGAAAACGGTGTCGGAGACGGGAGCGCTACCGATGGCGAGGCAGACGTCGCCGATCTGGAATCGGCCCGCCTGGAGGCGCGGGCCATTGCCCGCACCATCCGTGCGCTGATGGGCCAATCGGGCGCTCCTCCGCTTCAGGTCTTTGACAAGGAACAGGGATCCCTGCGGCCCGTTGCCTATCGCGACATTGTGGTGTTGCTGCGCGAAAGCCGCACCTGGGCCCCGCTCTTGGTCGAGGAGTTTCGCCTTCAGGGCATTCCGGCCTGCGCCGAGCTGTCCACCGGGTATCTCGACGCCACGGAAGTGCAGGTGGTGCTGTCCCTTCTTGCCGTTCTCGACAACCCGTACCAGGACATCCCCCTGGCGGCCGTGCTGCGTTCGCCGATTGTGGGGCTTACGGCCGACGATTTGGCCCACATTCGCCTGCAGAAGCCCGACGGCTCTTTCTATGAGGCGGTCAAGGTCTGTGCCGCGCTGGCGGATCCGGCGCGCCCGGACCTTTCTGCTCGCCTGCGCGCCCTGCTGGCCGATCTGGACCGCTGGCGGACGCTGGCCGTTCGCAAACCCCTCGATGCCCTGCTCGACGCCCTGTACCGGGAAACCGGCTATTTTGAGGCTGTGGGTGCAATGCCCGGGGGATCGCAGCGCCAAGCCAACTTGCAGGCCCTGCTGGCGCACGCGCGCCAGTTCGCCAGGGCCGGCCATCACGGCCTGTATCGCTTCCTGCGCGTGGTGGAGGCCCTCCGCGCGCAGGGGGAAGACTTCGGGGCGGCACGGCCCCTGGGGGAACAGGAAGACGTCGTCCGCATCCTCACCATCCACAAGAGCAAAGGCCTGGAGTTTCCCGTCGTGATTGTAGCCGGACTGGGCAAGCGGTTTAACGAGCAGGACGAGCGGGAGGCAGTGGTGCTGCACCCCCATCTGGGCTTGGGGGCGGCGTATGTCGACCTTGAGGCGGGTGTGCGGCGGGCAACACTGCCCCAGCTGGTGATTCGCCAGCAGCTGAAGCGGGAACGCCTGGCCGAGGAGCTGCGCCTGCTCTACGTTGCCTGCACGCGGGCGCGGGAGAAGCTGGTTCTCGTCGGGACCGTGGGCAACCTGGCCAAGGCGGCGGACAAGTGGGCGCGGGCCGCCGAATCGTCCGGCTGGCTCCTGCCCGCCGCCGAGCGCGTGGCGGCGCGCAGCTTCCTGGACTGGATCGCGCCGGCCGTCCTTCGTCACCGCGACGGCGCGCCCCTGCGCCGGGCGGCCCAGGTGGCGCCGTCCGTTCCACCTGCCGTGTGGAGCGACGTGTCGCGGTGGGCGGTGCGCCTTGTTCCGGCATCTGCGCTGCGCAACGAGCCGTCGGCTTCCGCCCAGGCGGATGCCGAATGGGTGAGGGCGGCGGCCGAGGGGCGCCCGGTACCCGTTTCCTCACCCCAGCGCGACGCGGTGGTGGCGGCCTTGGAATGGCGGTACCCCTATGCCGAGGCGGAGGGACAGTGGGCGAAGCTGTCCGTGTCGGCCCTCAAGCGGAAAGGGGAAACGGAAGGGGATGTTGCCGCGGAGTGGGAGCCGGGTGGAGAGGGAGCGGTTGGCGCGGAACGGGCGGAATTGTCCGGCAGGCGGCCGTTTGCCCGGGTGGCGCAGGCCTTTGCCCAGCGGCCGGCCTTTGCCGCTCCCGCCGCCCTGTCCCCTGCCGAGCGCGGTCGTGCCGTTCACGCCGTGCTGCAACGGCTTGACCTGGATGGCCCGCTGGATGAGGAGGCCATTTGCGCCCAACTGGAGGCGCTGGTCCGCAGCGAGCACCTGACCCCCGAGCAGGCGGAAGCGGTGGATGTGGCGGACCTGGCCGCGTTTTTCGCCAGCCCCTTGGGACAGCGCCTGCGCGCGGCCCGGCGCGTGTGGCGGGAGGTATCCTTTACGATAGCCGTGCCCGCACGCGCGTGTTATGGCGCTGAGGAAAAAGGCGACGCATCGCCGGCCGAGGATGTGGACGCCGGGGACCTCGTCCTCGTGCAGGGCGTCATCGACTGCCTCTTCGAGGAGGACGGCGGTCTGGTGCTGCTCGACTACAAGACCGACCGCACCGACGCGCTCCCGGACGAGGCAATCATGGCGCGCCATCGCGCCCAGCTGGTGTGGTATGCACATGCGGCCTCGCGCATCTGGCGGCGGCCGGTTCGCGAGCGGTACCTGGTCTTGTTGGACGGATGCAGGGCCATTCGGATCTAAGGACGTCACGAACTTCCCCGGGGGAGCCCTGGGGGTTGGAAACGAGGGAACAGGTCAGGGGGAGACGGCGGCGATACAGAAAGCCTCCCCGAACCCGGGGAGGCCTTCTGCTTTATGGGCCGTTCCGTTCCCCCAAGTTATTTCGTGTGGGGTTCCAGTTCCGACCGCGCCGGCGGTCCTTGTTTTTCGCGCGGCTTGACCGGATCGGTCACCGTTTCGCGGAGGATGCGCTGAATCTGCTCCAGATCCTCGGCCGAAAGGTTCCAGCCCATGGCGCCCTCCACCTCGTCCAGCTGCTGTGGCCGGCGTGCGCCCCACAGGGCGACGGTGACGCCGCGCTGCGCCAGAACCCAGCGCACGGCAAGCTGGGTAACGGTCTTTCCGAATTCCGCGGCCAAGGCCTTGAGCCGCTCCACCGCGGCCAGGTACTGGCGGAACCGTTCTCCCTTGAAGAGGGGATGTCGGCTGCGCAGGTCGTCTTCCGGGAAGGTGGTGTCGGCCGTGATCTTGCCCGTCAACAGCCCGTGGGCCAGTGTCCCCCACGTCAACGTGGCGATATCGTGGTCGGCGCAGTAGGCGAAAGCGGTGTCGAGCAGATGGGCCTCGAAGAGGTTCAGCTGCAGCTGGTTGGAATGGAGTGGGGCCACCTGGCGCCAGACATCCATCTGGTCCGGCGTGTAGTTGCTCACGCCGATGGCCCGGATTTTCCCTTCCTTGTACAGACGGTGCAGTTCTTCTGCCGTTTCCTCGATCGGCGTGTCGGGGTCGGGCCAGTGGACTTGGTACAGGTCGATGTAATCGGTGCGCAGGCGGCGAAGGCTGTCCTCGATTTCCTGACGGATCCGCTGCCGTGTGGCATTGCGCCACACCCGCTGCTGGTTGTCCCACTCCAACCCCACCTTTGTGGCGATGACCACGTCGTCGCGCCGGCCGCGAGCAGCCAGGGCCTTGCCCACGATTTCCTCCGAGAGGCCGAACCCATATACCGGTGCCGTATCGATCAGGTTGATGCCGAGATCCAAGGCCCGATGGATGGCGGCGATGGCCTGCGCCTCATCTGTGCCGCCCCACATCCATCCGCCCATGGCCCACGTACCGAGACCAATGCGTGAAACGGTCAGCTCTGAGGTCCCCAATTTGACGTACTCCATCTTCCCATCCCCCCTGGCATGCGTTCTCTTCCATTGTCAAAGCTTACCGGTTGTCTGTCAAGGCGTGCGATAGCGAGCAGGTGTGTCTTTCGTGACGCCGCGGTGGGGAGTCGCCACAGGATGTTGCCCGTTGTTGCCGCGGACACCCAGGGAGACGCCGGCGACAATGCAGGCCAAGGCGATGCCGTGCAACCAGTGCAACGCCTCGTCGAGCAGGAGAGCGGAAAAGACCAGGCTGGTGGCGGGGAGCCCGTTCAGCCACATGGCCGTTGACGCCGCCCCGATGTGCCGGACGGCCCAGTTCCAGAGGAGAGCCCCCAGGGCGGTAGACACCCAAGCGGAGGCGAACAGCACCACAATTGGCCACCACCCGATCGCGGGTGGAAGCGGGTGTTCGTCGACGATGAGAGCCGTCACGCCCAGTTGCACGGCGGCGAGCAGGTGAGAGTAAGCGCTGACGACAAGGACCGACGCCTCCCGGGTGGCGACGCGCACCAGCAGCGTGCCGATCACGTAGGTGAGCATGGCACCGAACATCAGCGCGTCGCCCCACTGGATATCCCCGATGCGGCGCAGGTCGCCATCGGTGACGAGGAGAGCCACCCCGAGAAAGCCGATGGCGATGCCGGCAAGGCGTTGCCGCGTAAGCCGTTCGCCGAGGAGCCACGCGGCCAAGAGGGACGTGGCCAAGGGGTTGAGACCCAGAATGAGCGCGCCGTGGGCGGCGGAGCTGTGGACCAGGCCGACGGAAAGAAAGATCTGGTGCAGAAAGATCGACGACGTGCCCGCGGCGGCAATCATCCCCCATGTGCGGCGGGAGAGCCGCGGGAGCCCCTCCCGCCACCACACCAGCGGCACCAGCAAGAGCGCCGCCAGGGCGATGCGCGTAGCGGAAAGCGCAAGCGGTGGGAAGATCCCCACCAGGTACTTCACCATGACCACATTCAGCCCCCATGCCGTCACCACAAAGCTGAGGGCCAGGAAAACCGAACGGCGCATGCCGAATTCCCCTTTCCGCTCGGCGGTCTAATCCTTCGGCACACGAAAGGAAACGGCTATTATTGTACCACAACAGATGGGCAGGGGAAGGGGGGGAACGCGGAATGGCGGTTTGCGGCAACTTTTGTCGACCCGGCAGGAAAATGCCTTCGGTTCGCGAATTTAGACTCCGTCGCGGAAGACAGTTGCCGGCATGCGGGCCGTCGCCATACCGGGTTTACGAGAGGAGGGGAAGCGGTGGGCGTTCGCTTTGTCCATACCGCCGATGTTCATCTTGACGTACCGCTTTCACACCTTTCCTTGTCGCCGGCGAAACTTGCCCAGCGCCGCGCAGAGTACCGGGAAACGGTGGCCCGCATCTTTCAGCTGGCGCAGGAAAAAGGGGCACACCTGATCCTCATTGCCGGCGATTGGTTTGAGCATGATCTGGTGCAAAAAAGCACCATTTCCTTTTTGCGCGAGTTGTGCACCCGGGTGGCGCCCATCCGCGTCTTCATCGCCCCTGGCAATCATGACCCCGCCCTTCCCGATTCCTATTACCGGACCGTTGAGTGGCCGGAAAACGTACACGTATTTGGCGGGGATTGGGAAACGGTGTACCTTCCCGAGCTGGATTGCGCCGTGCACGGGTACGGGTTTGACCGCTACGCCGTGACCGAGTCGGTGGTTCGGGCCTTTGAGAACCCGGTTCCCGAAGCAAGGCACCACATCATGGTCGTTCACGCGTCGCTGGTGCAGTCGGAGCATGCCGGTGAGCACGATCCCTATCTGCCGGTGACGGTGGAGGAGTTGGCGGCGACGGGCGTGGATTACGTGGCACTGGGCCACATCCACAAGGGGCAAAAGATCCCTCATCCCGCCGAACCGAGCCGCGTGCTGGCCGCCTACCCCGGCAGCCCCGAGGGGCTGGGGTGGAAGGAACAAGGGGTGCGCACCGTGCTCTACGGCGAGCTGACCGAGCGTGGGGTGAAGCTGGAGACGCTTCCCGTCTCGCGCCGCGCGTATGTGGTGCGGGACGTGGACGTCTCCGGATGTGAAACCCCCGAGGCCGTGCTGGAACGCGTGATGCGCCAGATCCGGGAGGAAAACCGCGAGAGTCTGCTCCGGTTGCGCCTCGTTGGCCAGGTTGATCCCGCCCTGGCCGTGGAGGTGGGGTGGCTCCGTGAACGGCTGGCCGACGCCTTCTTTGCCGTCGATGTGGTGAGCGACGTGCGTCCGGCCTATGACGTGCAGCAGTTCGCCCAGGAGCCCACCGTGATCGGCGGCTTCGTGCGCGAAGCGTTGCGCCGCATCGACGAGGCACCGGACGAGCGGGAAAAACGGCTGTGGACCGACGCACTCCACGCTGTGCTGGACCTCCACGCCTACGGAAGGCTGGTGGAGCGAGGATGATCGTGCGCCAATTGTTTATCCGGGGATTCGGCAAATGGGAGAACGCCACCTTCACCTTTTCCCCGGGTTTCAACCTGATTGAGGCCCCGAACGAAGCGGGCAAGACGACGCTGCTCGAGGCGCTTCTTGCTGCCCTGTACGGTCTGAAGCGGGATTACGTGTCGCAGCGCAAGTTCCTGCCCCAGTATGAGCGGTACAAGCCCTGGACGGCGAAGGCCTACGGAACGGTGGTGGAGTACGAGGTACTGGGCCAGGTCTACCGCCTCGAGCGCAACCTGGACCGGCAGAAGGACGAGAGCCGGCTGTTCCTCCTTCCCGAGATGGCCGACATCACCCGCCAGTACCCTCAGGACAGGCGTCGGGAACGCAATTTTGTGGAGGGGCAGATCGGCCTTAACCGCACCTTGTTTGAGCAGGTGGCCGTTTTGCACCCGCTTCCAGTGGAGCACGCCGATCATCTCCTGGATCACCTGCGCGGCCTTAGCGCCTTCGGGGACGAGACATCGGTCGCGCCGCTGGTGGAGGCACTGGAACGGGAGATTCGCGCCATCGGGAAAACCGACCGCGGCCAGACGCCGTACGCCGTGGTCCTGCGCGAGATGCGCGAGGTGACGGCGGAGTGGGAGCGGGCCCAGCAACGCGCGGCGCGTTTGCGCGCGCTCGAACAGGAACACCGCAGGGTCCGCACGCAGCTGGCCGAGGTGGAACGCGTGGTCGCCGCGTGTGAGGAACGCCTCGCCCGCGTGCGCGCCGAAATGCGTCGTCTGGATGCCCTGCGCGCACGCGAGCAGGAACGGCAGGTCCTCCTTGAGCGGCATCAGCGGGCGGTGGCGGCCCTGGCCGAGTGGAATGAGGCGGTGGAGCAGCTGGCGCAATTGGACAAGGCCTTGGCCGAGGTGAGCCACGCTGCCGCCTACCGGCCCGGCGACGCGGAGCGGGCGCGGGAACTGGCCGACCGGGTAGCGCGTGCGGAGCAGGCCGTTGCCGAATGGGAAGCGCGACTGGCGGCGGTGACCGAGGCGCTCAAGGAGCTGGAGAAGGACACGCCTTTCACCGTTGACTGGCGCGCGGTGTCCGCTGCCGACTGGCAGGCGTACGAGCGGGCCGTGGAGCGGTGGCAGGAGGCAACCGCGCGCCTTGCGCAGGTGGGTGAGGAAAAAGGGCACGCCCCCGGTGCGGTGGACCAGGGCGAACGAGCCGCCTTGCGCGGCGCGTTGCGGGCCCTGGAAGCGCACCAAGCGGAGCTGCGCGCACTGAAGGAGCGGCTGGCGGAAGCGCAGCGCCGGCGCGCGGCGTTCGAGGCCAGGCGGGCCGCGCTGCGCGACCAGCAGCAGCAGCGTGCGGACTTGGCCCGGCGGGTGGCGGACAAGGAAGCGCGCCTGCGCGAGCTGCGACAGCGGCAGGCGCGCTCCGGTGGCAAGGGGATCCGGCGCGTGGGCTTTGCCCTCGGTGCGGCCTTCCTGGCGCTGGGCGGGGCGCTGGCCCTGTGGCGGCCGCTGTGGGGCGTCCTCCTTGCCGCACTGGGGTTGGCCGGTCTGGCGACGGGGTTACGGTTCCGGGCGGCGGCCAATGGGGAGGAGACCCGCGCCGTGCTGGAACTGCTTACCCGTGAGTGGGAGGCGGACCGGCAGGCCTTGGCCACGTTGCCGACGGAGGACGAGCTCGCGCGGGACGATGCGGAACTGGAGCGGCAGATCACAGAAGCGACCCGCGAGGCCGAGGAGACTGCCCGATTGGTCCGCGGAAAAGAGCGGGCCGTGGAGCAGCTCTTGGCCCAGTGGAATTGCGCCGACGCGGAGGACTTCTACGCTCTTTACCATGATACGCTGCGCGAGGCTGACGAGCGGGAACGCCAGCGCCTGTTGCGCGAGGAGCTCCAGCGGCAGAAAGGGAGGGCGTGGGAGACGCTTGCCGCGCTTCTTGCGGCATGGGGAGTGGTCCCGGAGGCTCGCGATCCCGTCGGGCAAGCGGAGCGCCTCCGGATCGAACGGAATGCCTATGCGGAAGCTGAGGCGAAGCGCGCCGCCCTCGAGCGCGAACGCGCCGCCCTTGAGCAGCGCTTGGCCGAAGTGCGGGCGGAGCTGGAGGCGGATCGCGCGGCGCTGGCCGATATTCTGGCACGGAATGGCGTGGAGACGGTGGAGGCACTGGCCGAACGGGCTGCGGCCCACCGGCGGTGGACGGCGCTCACGGCCGCCCGGTCCAGCGTCGCGGAACGGTTGGAGGCGCTCGCCCGGGAAGGGGACGGGCGGGCACGGCAGGCGGCCCTCGCGGAGGTGGAAGAGGCGCTGGCGTCGCTTTCCGGCGTAGCAGCTGCCGAAGGCGAACCGGCTTCCGGCCAGGACGTAGGTGAGGAAGCGGAGGAAGATCCGCACGCGCAGGATTCGGCGTCGCGGGGAGCGGAGGAGAGGGTGGCCCGGATTTCCGCCCGCCTCGTGGCGTTGCGCCGCGAGGAGGAGGCCCTCAAGGAGGAGCTGTCCCGCCACGCGGCGGACCGCGATCGGCTCCGCGCGGATGCCAGCCGCCTGCAAGGCGAGATGGCGGCGCTGGAAGGCGATGGTCCCGGGCCGGCCGACCTGCGCTCGCGCCTCGAGGCCCTGCGCGCGGAAGCCCGCCGCCTCGACGACAGGCGGGAGGCCCTCGAACGCGGGCTGGCGCTGCTGCGTGAGGTGGCCAAAACCGTGCATCGCGACGTCGCGCCGGTGCTCAACCGCCTGGCCTCCGAGGTCATGGCGCACATCACAGCCGGACGGTACGACGTGCGCGTCAACCCCAACGAGCGTATGGCCGTCATGGCCATCGAGCAGGAGACGCAAAGCGCCCGATCACAGGATGCGCTCAGCCGCGGAACATCGGACCAGCTGTACTTCGCGCTGCGCGTGGCTCTGCTTAAACGATTTTCCTACCGCACCCCCCTTCCGGCGCTCCTCGATGACAGCTTTGCCCACTACGACAACGAGCGCCTCCGTCGCGCCCTGGCTTACATGGGGGAACTGGCCAAGACCCACCAGGTGCTGCTGTTTACCTGTCGGGACCGCGAGCGCGCCGTTCTCCGCGAATTAGGCATTCCCTTCACCGCCATTCCGCTGGTGCGGGAGCCGGTCCGTGCCGTCGCTCTTACCAGCAAATCATGAAGCATCTTCCGAACATAGCGGGTAGCCCAACCCACCCGTCGAGGGTAGGCGGTTGGGCGTGCGACAAAAAACTCCCTCGGCTCCGTTGGGACCGAGGGAGTTTGTCTGTAACCTGCGACCGCTGTCCTGGGTGAAGGACAGCGGTATGTTTACGACTTGTAACGCCCGCGCGGCAAGAGGCCGATCTTTTCGCGCACCGCCTCGAGCGTGCGGTCCGCCACCTGGGCCGCACGCTCGGCGCCTTCGGCCAGATGTTCGCGCAACGCCGCCGATTCGATCAGTTCGCGGTACCGCTCTTGGATCGGGGCGAGGGTTTCCACCACCACCTCGGCCAGATCGGCCTTGAACACGCCATAGCCCTTGCCGCGGTAGCGCGCTTCGATTTCTTCCAGCGACAGGCCGGAGCACAG
>PKQU01000225.1 GCA_017577925.1 Bacillota bacterium | reverse complement strand
GTTGAGACGGTGGTGAAGCAGCTGCAGGGGCAGCTGAAAGACGAGGTGATCATTCGATGAGAAGGCGTCCGCAGGCGCACGCGTGGCGCCTTCCCATCTTCTTTTTGTTGCCGTTTTTTCTTGTTGTGCTCATCTTCTTCGTGATTCCCGTTGTGCTGACGCTGCTCGTGAGCCTGACGAACATGAGCGTGGCGACGGGCCTTCGCGGTTTTTCGTGGGTCGGGCTGGAGAACTACCACCGGATTGCCGCGGATCCGTCGACCGGCCAAATCCTGCGGAACACCTTCCTCTACGTCGCGATGACGCTCACGCTATTCAATGTTGGCCTTGCCCTGGTGCTCGCCCTGGCCACCTCCTTCTTGTCGGGCCGGTGGGGCGGAGCCTTCCGCGCCTTGTGGCTGCTTCCGCGGATCACGCCGTCGGTGGTGTACGTGCTGATGTGGCGGTATTTCGCCGCCGAATCGCCGTACGGCATTCTGAACCAATTTTTTTCGTGGCTCGGGCTTCCGGGCGACCGGAACTGGCTGCATGAGGCCCCATGGCCGATGATCATCGCCATCAACGGGTTTGTCGGCGCGTCGATGGGGATGATCATCTTTTCTGCCGCCATTCGCGCCATTCCACGCCCGCAACTTCTCGCCGCTCAACTGGACGGCGCCTCGGCGTGGGCGACGGTTCGTTACATCGTGCTGCCGCACCTGCGGTGGCCCATTCTCTTTGTTGCCGCGTACCAGACGCTGTCGCTTCTGGCATCTTATGAGTACATCCTTCTCACGACCAATGGCGGACCCGGCTACTACACCACCGAGGTGTGGGCGCTGTATGCCTTCCACACCGCCTTGTCCAACTACTTCGGCAACGCGCAGTTCGGCTTGGGCGCTGCTCTGGCAGCGGTACTCGTCGTGATTGGCCTTGTTGCATCACTGGTATACTTAAAGTTTTTCCAGTTTAGGAAAATGATGGACCGGCCCAAAATCGAGGTCTCGTAGGCCGCGGGGGATGCGTTCCCGCCGTTCGGCGACGAAACGGCGAATCCGTGGGAAAGGAGGAACGGTGAATGCTGGGTGCGGCCAGCGAAGTGCGCCAACGCGCTTGGGTGCCGTGGCTCTTGCTTATCCCGCTGACCTTGCCCCTCGTCGTCTTGTACGCCTGGCTTTTTCTGGCGTCGTGGAGCGACGGAATGGAGGGGCTGCGTCCTCTCGGTTGGACGTGGGACAATTGGTCCTTCCTCTGGACCTCGGATCCGTACCTGCCGAACATCTGGGCGCTGACGGCGAATACCCTGCTGTTTGCCGCCCTGGTGACCCTCGGGGAAGTGGGGTTGGCCAGCACGGCGGCCTACGCCTTGTCCCGCCTTCACGTGCCGGCCCGCCGCCTGTGGCTGGGGTTGCTGATCGTCTTGCACGCCTTCCCCAGCATCACCCTGCTGGTGGCCATCTTCTTGCTTTTGCGTTACCTTGGCCTCTATGACACGCTGATCGGGGTTGTGCTGGTCAAGATCGCCCTCGACTTGCCGTTTCACGTCTGGGTGCTCAAGGGCTTTTATGACCAGGTGCCGTGGGATTATGAGATGGCGGCGATGGTTGACGGGGCCAGCCGCTTCACCGTGTGGCGAAGAGTGGTACTGCCCCTGGTGAAGCCCGGCCTCCTGGCGTCAGGCGTCTTTGCCTTTTTGTCCGGGTGGAGCGAGTTTCTGCTTCCCTACGTGCTGGCTCCAGGAATGGAGACCCAAACGTTGCCCGTCTTTTTGAGCAGCCTCATGTCGCAAGGGGACGTGGCCGACTACGGCATGGTGGCGGCGGTGGCGGTGTTCTACATGGTGCCCGTTCTCCTCGTCTACGTGTTGATGCAGCGCTACCTGCTGGCGCTGTATACAGGGGGGGTGAAAGGATGAGGGTGCAGCTGGACGGTGTAACGAAGCGATTTGGTCGTGTGACGGCGGTGGAGAACCTAACCCTGGACATCCCCTCCGGGTCCCTTGTCGCCTTGCTCGGGCCCTCGGGCTGCGGCAAGTCGACGACCCTCTATCTCCTCGCCGGCGTGCTCCGGCCGACGGCCGGGATGATCCGTTTCGACGGCAAAGTGGTGAACGATGTCCTGCCGCAGCATCGCAACATCGGCATGGTGTTTCAAAGCTACGCCCTGTATCCGCACATGACGGTGTACGACAATATCGCGTTCCCCCTGCGCATGCAAAAGAAATCCGAGGAGGAGATCCGCCGGCTGGTTCACGAGTACGCGGAACTGGTGCAGGTGGCCCACCTGCTCGACCGCCGGCCGGGGGAACTGTCCGGCGGCCAGCAGCAGCGCGTGGCCCTGGCCCGGGCTCTCGTCAAGAAACCGGCCTTGCTGCTGCTGGATGAGCCGCTGTCCAATCTCGA
>PKQU01000224.1 GCA_017577925.1 Bacillota bacterium | reverse complement strand
CGATGATCCACAGCACCTTGGTAAGGGGGCCGGGCGGAAGATCGGCCAGCCGGTCAAGGCGTGCGCAGGCCACGCCGTCCTTCCGCTCATGTTCGGCAACGCGCTCGGTGTACGGGTAGGCGTAGGGCACACCGCCATGATACAGCACCGTGTTCACGTCGGGGAACGCCGCGCGCACGGCCTCCACCAGCTCGTAGGCCTCGGGCGGTAGAAATGCCTCCCACAACACCGTGCGCGTCCGCATGTCCACAAGGCGCGCGCCGTTGTACAGGATGAGCGGGGCGTTGACCTCCACCTGCTCCAGGTATGGCGCCACCGAGGCTTCCATGCGCCCCGTGGCCAACGTGAACAAGCCCCCTTGCCGGCAAAACCAGGCAATGGCGTCACGGTTTTCCTCACTAATGCGCCCCTGCTCGTCCAGGAGCGTCCCGTCCATGTCGCTGACCAAAAGCCGGATCTCCACGGTTTCTCTCCCTCCATCCTTCAGCCCTGAAACGCCTCGCCGAATCGCCCCCGTCCGATTCGCTGATGCACTCCCCGGCAACGGGCCACACGCCGCTCTTCACGCGACGGCCGTGCCGGGCAAGATGCGCGCGCGGGCGGGGCACCGGGCCAAATCGTCCGCCCCGAGGCCGCCGTAGAGCTCGCCGTATACCCATCCCGCCCCCGGCACCAGGGCCGGGTAACTCCATCCCGTATCCCACAGCTCGCCAAAAACGCGGGCGCGTCCAAGAAACCGGCCGCATCCGCCCAGGTAGCGGTCATGGTCAGGGACTGCCCCGCCTCAGCGTGCCATATACGAATACGAGCGCTCCTCGGGAACGCAAAGGCCTGTCCACATCGCGTGTGTGGCCGGATCGTTTCCGCATCGCCGCCTCCTTCGGCGCGACCGAAGTTCCGCTTTTTTAGCTTACCATTTCCGTCGCCGTCGCGCGACCGATCCCCTGAGGTGCAAACCGTTGCCCAACGAAAAAACCCCTCCCGCAACGGCCTCAGTCGTTGGCCATTCCGAGAAGGATGAGGAACAGGAAAAACAGGACGACGATCACGAACACACCGGGATTGACCAGGGCGTAGAAGAAGACGAACACCGTCACGACGGCCAGGAGGATCGGCGCCAGGAGGTTCAAACCGTGCAACACGTGCGAAAAAAACGTCCGGTGGCGGAGGTGGAGTTTTACCCTCCCCCACCACGCGAAATGACGTCGTTTCATGGTGTCCCCTCCGATCCGGTGCCTACGGTTTATATCTATTCGCGGGAACCCGGGAGGGAACACCGAGGGAGTACAGCACCCGCCTGCAAAGCGCGATCCTTTTCTTCCAGCGCCCGGACAAAAAAATGCGGGCGTCCGCGCCCCCAACGCGGACGCCCCATGCCCACCGATGTTCCCGCTCTCAAAAGCGCAGGGTTTCCTCGACGGCCTCCAGCACGCGGTCGGCATTCGGCAGGTAGTCCTCTTCCAGGGAGAAGAAGGGCACATGCACGTCGGGCCCCGTCACACGGGCCACCGGCGCCTCCAAGTACAAGAGCGCTTCGTCGTTGACGAAGGCGACCAGTTCGGCCCCGAACCCGCCGGTGCGCGGGGCCTCGTGGACAATGACGCATCGGCCCGTCTTCTGCACCGAGTCGCGCACCAGATCGCGGTCGAAGGGATAGAGCGTGCGCAGGTCGACCACTTCACAGGAGATGCCCTTCGCTTCGGCGCGCTTGGCCGCCTCGAGCGCCACGGGCACCATTGCCCCCCAGGCGATGACGGTGACGTCGCTTCCCTCCCGCGCGATCCGCCCTTTGCCGAGGGGCACCGTGTAGTAGTCCTCCGGTACCTCCTCGCGCATGGCGCGGTAGATCTTCATCGGCTCGAGGAAGAGGACGGGATCGGGATCTTCAATGGCTGCCAGAAGCAGCCCCTTGGCGTCATACGGCGTGGCGGGGACGACCACCTTCAGCCCCGGCACGTGGACGAAAAAGGCCTCGACACTGTCGGAGTGCAGCTCCGGCGCGCGAATGCCCGCCCCATACGGCGCGCGGATGACGAGGGGCACACTGTAGCGGCCCATCGTCCGCGTGCGGATGCGCGCGGCATGGGCAACAACCTGCTCGAAGGCCGGAAAGATGAAGGCCAAGAACTGGATCTCCGCCACCGGACGCATGCCGTTCAGGGCCAGCCCAATGGCCGAGCCGACAATGGCCGACTCGGCCAAGGGCGTGTCCACCACGCGGTGTTCGCCAAACTCGGCCAAAAGGCCGTCGGTGGCCCGGAAGACGCCCCCGTTGACGCCGACGTCTTCCCCCAGCACCATCACCCGTTCGTCGCGTCGCATCGCCGTGCGCAGCGCATCCGTAATCGCCTGCACCAAGGTCAGCTGCGCCATGCTCAGACCCCCTCCTTCCTGCGTGCCAGTGC
>PKQU01000223.1 GCA_017577925.1 Bacillota bacterium | reverse complement strand
CGCGCGCGAAGGCCGCCCATTCATCCCGTGTGCGCGCGGCAAATAGTTCCGCCACGGCACGGTACACGGGATTGTCGGGATCGGCCGGGGCAAATTGGTGGGGCAGCCATTCCGGACGGCCATTCGCCTCGCAAAAGGCACGCCAAAATTTTTCTTCCAACGCGGCCAACGCGACGTGACGTCCATCGCGCGTCGCGTACACGTTGTAGCACACCGTGCCGCGCAAAAACCGCGCCAGCGCCTCGGAACCCCCGCTTTGCGCCAGCAGGATGGGCAATGCTGCCAGCCCCATCAGGTGGTCGGTCACGGCAATGTCCAGATGGGCCCCTTCCCCCGTGCGTTCACGGCGCACCAGGGCCGCCACAATGGCCTCCGCCGCCGCCATCCCACCAATCAGATCGGCCAGCGGCAGACCCGGCACCGACGGCGGCGCCCCCGGGCCGCCCAAGGCCGCCAGGAGGCCGCTTACCGCCAGAAAATTCAGGTCATGACCCGGGCGATCCGCCCATTCACCAGATTGCCCGTACCCGGTGACCGAGCAATAGACCACGCCCGGATTGACAGCCCGGACGGCGGCATAATCAAGGCCCCATTCGGCCATCTTCCCGGGGAGAAAGCTTTCTACCACCACGTCGGCCGCAGCTGCCAGGCGCAGGGCCGTATCGCGATCCGCCTTCTTCCGCAAGTCGAGACAGATGCTCTTCTTCCCGAGGTGGCTAACCGCAAACAGCGCGCCCACTTCGCCGACGCGAGGTCCGATGTGGCGCCCCGGGTCGCCGCCGGGCTGCTCCACCTTCACCACCTCCGCACCCATTTCGGCCAGGCGTCGCGTGGCAAAGGGCCCCGGCAGGTGACGGGAAAAATCGAGCACGCGAATGCCGCTCAGCAGCCCCTTCCGGGAAGGCCTCGTTTGCAATTGGACCGAATGTTCAGTCATTTCCATCCCCCTTGCACGCTGTAGTTGTGATTGCCTCTACCGCCATTATGGAGGCAATCGCCCGCGGAAACAAGCGAAGCTCCCGTTTTTCCAGTTTGTGCGCGATAAAAAAAGGAGTTCCCCGCCCGGAGAACTCCTTCCGCCGGCAGAGCGGCGCGCACCGGTGTTCCCGTTTTGCCGCGAGACCGGGAACGGCCCCGCCCTCACTGCACCGCCTTTCCACGGGCGCCCTGTAGGTGGTTGAGCAAATCCTGCACGAGGGTAACACCCTGCGACAGGGCCACGCCGCCTCCGAGGGCTGCGGCCACGGCAACGACCTCCTCGATCTCCTGACGCGTGGCCCCGTGCTGCACGGCCTGATCGGTGTGGTAAATCATGCAGTACTCGTCCTGCGTGCACAGGCTGATGGCCAGCCCCATCAGGTGCTTCGTCTTCTGATCGAGCGCACCCGGGGCAAAACAGGCGCCGGTAAAGGTGTGGTAGGCGTCCACGACCTCGGGCATCCGCTCGCGGAGGCTCCCCAGCCCCTCGCGATAGTCGCGGATCGCCGCTTCAAACGGATTCATGCACAAATCCCCCTTGTTCGTCTGGAAGATATGATGCTGCCCCCTTAGGTTGCCCCGCCGGATTGTTCCGTTTTCCCCTCTTCCAACAAGACGGTTCCGAATTGCTCGCGCAGGAGGTATTTCTGGATCTTGCCGGACGGCGTACGCGGAATGCGGTCGACGAACACCACTTTCTTCGGCTTCTTGTAGCTGGCCAGGTGTTCCTTGCAGTACGCGATGACATCGGTTTCGGTTAGCTGGGCACCCTCCGCTTTGACGACAACGGCACACACTGCCTCGAGGTACTTCGGGTCTTGCACGCCGATGACAGCCACATCTTTAATGGCCGGATGACGGATCAGCACGTCTTCGATTTCGGCAGGGTAGATGTTTTCCCCACCACTGCGGATCATGTCCTTCTTGCGTCCCGCAACGATGAGGTACCCGTCTTTGTCGATTTGGCCCAGATCGCCGGTACGGCACCAGCCGTCGAGAAACGTGGCCGCCGTGTCCTCGGGTTTCCGCCAATATCCTTGCGACACGGCAGGGCTCCGTACGCAAATCTCGCCCACTTCCCCTACCTCCGCCCTTCGCCCGTCGTCGTTGACAATGGCGATCTCCGTCAGTGGCATCGGCTTGCCGACCGTGTGCCCCTTGGTCACCGCGTCTTGCGGATCAAGGCACGCAGCGATGGGCGTCCCTTCGGTGAGACCGTAAATCTGCACCAGGCCGATGTGGGGGAACCGCTCGCGCAATCGCTCGATGGCCCATGGCATTACCGGGTCGCCGCCGGACAAGATGCGACGCAGGGACGTCAGCCGGAAGTCGTCAAGGCGAGGCGACCGGAGCAGGTCGTAGATCATGAAGGGGTAAAGCAGGCAGTCGGTCACGCCTTCCCGCTCGATGACATCCACCACGCGCTCGATGGAAAAGCCCC
>PKQU01000047.1 GCA_017577925.1 Bacillota bacterium | reverse complement strand
GAGGAGAAAGCGGGCCGCCGGCCGGATGAAGACGGGATAAAAGCGACGAATGTACTCGATGTCCTCGTCCCGCCGGTAAAAGCGCCACAGGGCAAAGAGGACGCTGGCCGTCTCGTCTTCCTGGATGGGCAGCTTTTCCTCCTTCCCGTTGGTGAAGGCATGCCAGCTGGAGCCGACCGAACCGTCGGGGTTGTACTTGTGGCGCAGGTACCCGTCCTTTGTCACCACCCGGGCACAGAACTCGAAGAAGGATGCCGCCAGCCGGTGGTAACCCGCCTCGCTCAGGGCGTCGGCCACGTAGGCCCCGTCGCGAGGCCACACGTAACTGTAGTGGTCACGGTTGTAGTGCAGGATATCGGAATCGTTGGCCGCCGTGATCGCCCCGTTGTGGTTCACATGGGTGCGGATGATCAGCAGGCTGCGATTGTACAAGTCCAGCACCTCGGGAGAGAGGTCGGCGGGGGGCGGCGGTGCCTTGGCCAGCCACCGCCGCCAGTAGTGGGCCACCTTCCGGATCAGCCGGTCGGGTCCGGACTGCAGCACCTTTTCGTTCAGGGCCACCACCTCGTCATAGGACGCCCCGACGGCAAACCAGTAGTGCATCGTTTGCTGGCCGCCGGGAGGAAGGTGCAGCCGGAAGCCGATGACGCTATCCACCGACCCCTGGGCGATGGGGTTGCCGTGGAGGTGGCCGTCCTCGGCATCCCGCCAGGTGCCCTCCGCGTGATGGAAACGCTTGATGCCCGTGCTGAACTGGTCAATGCCGCCCTCGGGTGTTCTGCCGTTAAAGAGGAAATACCGGTTGCGCTTGTAGTGGTACACGGCGTGGAGACGCGGGTCGTACACGGCCGTGTCGCCGACATCCGACTCGTCGATGGACAAGTCTTGGTTGAAAAAGAGCAGCACTGTGCGCGCCACCGGCGCCAAGTTTTTCACCGTCACCTCCTTGAGGTACACGTTCTCGGCGTCGTCCACGGCGTCATGGATGGAAAGGGCAATGCCCAGCTCCGGGTGAACGGCGCGCACGTCGGTCACCAGCGTGTCGGGAAGATACCCGAGGCTGCGCTGCCAGGCCGGCTCGTCGCACCACGAAAACCGGCCGTCCACAAAGACGCCGAAGGCGCTGCGGTGCCCCCCGACATGGTTGAGCAGCCCCACGTGGGGATAGTACAAGTCGCGCATGTTAAGCCCGTCGTCAAAATTGACCAGCAGTTGCCCGTTTCCGACAACCAAAGGCCTTGGCATTGGAGACACCACGCTCCCGTTCACCGCTCCTGGTACCGGTGGATTCTGGTCACATACGCGCGGATGCGCGCGTCGGCCCGCTCCGCGTCCGGCGCCTCGGCGACAATATGCACCACCGGCTCTTCGGCATCCGGCAGCACCAGGGTCCAACCGTCCTCGTGGTACACCTTTACCCCGTCCAGGAGCTCCACGCGCTCGCCCGCCGTCTCCTCGATCAGGCGGCGCATCACCTTGCCCTTTTCCGTCCACCGGCAATCCACCTCGACGCGAACGATTCCCACGTTGGGAAGCTGCGCGCACAACGCGGCCAAGGAGACGTCGCGCACGGCCAGGAACTCCAGAAGCCGCGCCAGGGTATAAAAGGCATCAAACAGCGGCTGGAACGGTAGGTTGGCACAGGCCCCCATCAGGGCGGCGGGATTGGCCTGCGCGCGCACCACCTGCCCCTTGAGCCTCTGTGCCAGCTCGTCGAGGGCCGACGGCGCGGTCACGGGCAGGGCGATGTGCTGCCCCACCCGCGCCGCGAGATGGCTCATCACCCGCAGCGCCTCCAGTTGCGCAGGTTCGACCATACGCCCGTCATCGCAGACGAGCACCAGCGCCTCGCCCGCCGGATCAAGGACGGCACCCATATCCGCCCCGCTGGCCGCCGTCACCTTGGCTACCGTCGCCAGCGGCTCCGTCGGCGACAAGCTGATCGCCTCAACCCCCAAAGCCGTCATCAGCGCCTGGACGGTGGCATGGAGGCGCGCGTCGTGCTGCAGGCACACGCGGAAACGCCGCCGGCGAATGACCGCAGCGTCGACGGCCTCCACGAGGGCCTCCACATACGCCGCCGTTTGGCCGGGCACAACCCGTCCCGTACCGATTTCAGCGGGGAGCACGCGACGAAAATCCTCCTGGTCGTACGCGTTTTCGATTTTCCGCTCGCGGCCCTTGTCAAAGGGCACCCCGCGCCCGTCGAAGAAGAGGAGGCGAATCCATTCCTGGTTTTTGGCCGTCTCGTGCCGCACGTGGACGCCGGCGCTCACGTCCAGCGTCCGCGCAGCGTGGCGCGCCGCCGGCGTGGCGACCGCGCCGAGGTCGAGGGTATGAACGCCCGATCCGTGCAACCCCGCGGCCACGGCCTGTTTGATCACCCCGGCGAAGGGGTTGCCGTCGTCGCTCACGGCTACCGTCGCGCCGACCGACAGGGTGCTGCCCAGGCTTTGGGCGACCCGTCCGGCAACATCGGGGGTGATCGCCACGTTGGCCAGCCCGCACACGCCGTAACGGCCAAACAGGCGACGACCGGCACCTTCCCCCCAGATGACTGAGGTCACCACGGCGGCACCCGTTTCCACCCGCTTGGCCGGCCACACCTTCACCCCGGCCTGCACCGTGGCCTTCTCGCCGATATCCGTGCGCTCCCCCACAACGGATCCCTCAAAGAGCGCGGCCTGTTTGCCGACATGGACGCGGCTGCAGAGGGTGGTCCCCCGCAGCTCGGCGCCCCCTTCCACCACCACGCCGTCCCACAAGATGCTGCGCTTGACGGAAGCGCCCGCCTTCAGGATCGACCCGCAGCCCACCACGGTATACCCGTCGATCCGCGCGCCGCACTGCACGCGGACGTCCCGCCCCAAAAAGGCAGGGCCAACCACCGTAGCGCCGTCCTCGATCACCGCGCCCGATTCCGCGCGCACGCCGGGCGCAATTTCCCGTCCCGGCAGCGAAAGGTTCACTTTCCCGTCGAGCAGGTCAAATTGCGCCTGACGATATTGCGCGAGGTTGCCGATGTCCGACCAGTATCCCTTGGCAACGTAGCCGTACAGCGGCTCGCCGCGGGCCATCAGGAGGGGGAACAAATCCTTGCTGAAGTCAAATTCCCGGTTCGGTTCATAGAACGAAAAGATGCGCGGTTCCAAAATGTAGATGCCCGTGTTCACCTTGTCGCTGAACACTTCACCCCAACCCGGTTTTTCGAGAAACCGCCGGATTCGCCCGTCGTCGTCGGTAATCACCACGCCGTACTCCAAGGGATTGTCCACGTGGGCCAGGACAATCGTCGCCACCGCCCCCCGTTCACGGTGAAAGCGGATGGCCGGCTCCAGGTCGAAGTCGGTAAGGGCGTCGCCGCTGACGACGACAAACGTCTCGTCGAGGAAGGCCTCGGCGTTCTTGACGCTTCCCGCTGTGCCCAGGGGCGTCTCTTCTTCGAAATAGTGCAGGTTGACGCCGTAGGCCGTGCCATCCTCAAAGTAGTTGCGGATCGCGTCAGGCAAGTACTGCAGGGTGACGGCGATGTCGCGAATGCCGTGGCGTTTCAAGAGCTCAAGGCCATACGCCATAACCGGTTTGCCAAGCAAGGGCACCAACGGCTTGGGAATCGCACACGTGAGCGGGCGCAACCGCGTTCCCTTGCCACCTGCCATGATTACTGCTTTCATCCCATCGCCTCCTCATGATGTGCGGATTGCCGTTTGGGTTTGTGCCGCCGCGATCCGATACACGCCCAGTGTCCGTCGGGCAATGCCGTCCCAATCGTAGACGGTGGCCACGTCGCGCGCCGCCGCCTCGGCGATACGCCTGCGCAGCCGGTCGTCGGTCAGGGCGCGCACCACCTGCTCGGCCAGCGACCGGCTGTCCCCGGGATTAGCCGTCAGGCCGTTTTCTTCATGACGTACGATCTCGGCCAGTCCGCCAGTGTGCGCCACCACCACTGGGACGCCAGCCGCCATGGCCTCGAGGGCAACGATGCCGAAGGGCTCGTACAAGCTGGGGAAGACAGCCACGTCGGCAGCAGTCAAGAGGGCGTTGCGCGTCTCGTCGGACACAAAGCCGGTAAAGGTGACCCGCCCCTCGATCCCCAACGCACGGGCCTGATCCTCAAGACGGGGCTGCATCGGCCCCTTGCCCACCACGACGACGTGCACGTCGGGACAGTGTGCCGCAATCTCCGGCACAGCGGAAAGGAGTACATGCACCCCTTTCTCGTGCACCAGCCGGCCGACAAAGACGATGAGCCGCTTCCCGGACGGGAGGGCCAGCTGTGCACGGGCCGCCGCACCGTCCGCCCCGCGGAAGGCCCTCCGGTCGACCCCGTTCGGAATGATTGTGAGGCGCTCCGACGGCACGCCAAACACGTGCTGCACTTCGCGCCACATGGCTTGGCTGCATACGATGACGTGGTCGCTCGATGCAACCAGCGCCGCTTCGCGCCCGTGAATGGTCCGTTGCATGGCGGTGTGGAGCCCGCCAAAGCGCCCGTGTTCTGTGGCGTGGATGGTGGTCACCAGCGGCAGCCCTGATGCGCGCCGGAGGGCACGGGCGGCCCGTTCCACGAGCCAATCGTGGGCGTGGAGGCAATCGTAGGTGTACTGTTCCATCAGCTCCCCGGCCATCGCCGCCGCGGCGAGGTTGAACTGGTCGACCCAGTGCAGGAAATCGTCTGCGCGCACGAAATCCACGGGCACGCGGAACACGCGCACGCCGTGCCACTCCGCTTCGCTTGCCACGCCGGGGGCGGCGCAGGTGACGACGTGCACCTCAATCCCCTGGCGCACAAGGGCTCGGCTCAATTCGGCGACATGGCGGGCCAGCCCGCCGACCACACGCGGGGGAAACTCCCAGGTAAGCATGAGCACCCGCCGGACCGCTGCGGCCTGATCCGCCGCCATTCGCATCCCCGCCCAGGCCGCCAACTGGCTCACGAGAACGCCGTCGACGAAAAGCGGGTTCGTTTCCGCCTCCCACAGGGCGAGCTTCGCCTCGCTGCGGGGATGCGCCCCCTCGACCATCCCCACCAGCGCGTCAAAGCGCCGCACATGGGTCAAGACGCGCTCCGTCGCGTACGGGACCGCCGTCTGGCCGTCGAGGATGAAGGGCCAGTCGCTCGATTGGGCCAGCAAAAGCTCCCGCAGCGCCTGGCGAAGGGCCCGCTTTTGCCAGGACGCCGCCTCCCGGTACCGCTCGGCGACGCGGATCATCACCCGCTCGCGCCGGTGCAAAAGCGGATAGACCCAGTCGTTTTTCCCGTTAAGCCACACCTCGCCATAGCCGTTCCGTCCCCAGCTGGAAAACGGCAGACGAGCCCGGTGGCGGGGCGGAAAACGCTCCAGGAAGCAGCTCGGCGTGGTAAAGGCGACCTCGCCGTCGCCGGCGGCCTCCCGCAACAGGGCGTCGAGAAAACGCGGGCCTTCATACCACCAATGGCCAAAGAGCTCCGCGTCAAAAGGAACGGTCGCGATGGGCGGCGTCGCCATGCGCTCGGCCAACGCGGCCAACTGTGTCCTCCGGGCTTGCCAGAAATGGGCGGCATGCGCGCGCGCCTTGGCGTCGGCCCGCTCCGGCGCATACGGCTCCTTCTCCTCGCCGCGCCCGGTCACACGCCAGTATTTGATCCCCGTCGGCGCACGTACGCCGGCGGGCTGAAGAAAGCGGTCCAAATAGGCTTGGGGGCGCTCATAGCCGATGTCGCGGTAATACTCCCGGTAATCGGGATCGCCGGGATAACCGGCCACGTTGCTCCACACCTGTGCCGACGCTTCAGGATCGCGCGCGAACATCACCACCCCCTCCGGCGTCTCCACCGGCGCATACACGTCGTGGGGCGGCGCGGGTACGGCGCAACGCAGGGCGTGGGCGTCCACAAAGGTGTACCGGATGCCGAAGTCCCGCAGCACGCGATCCAGTCCCGGGCGGTACGCGCACTCGGGCAGCCACAGCCCCCGCGGACAAACCCCCATGTGGCGCACAAATTCGCGCAGGCCGAGCGCAATTTGCGCGCGCACCATCGCCTCGGTGGCGCAGTACGGCAAAAAGGCGTGGGTCGCCGTCGTGGTGATGAGCTCCAGCACCCCCTGCTCGGCCAACCGCTTGAAGGGCGCGAGCAGGTTGCGGCCGTACCGGTTTTCATAGACATCCAGCCAATAGCCAAACCGTTCGCGATATCCCTCAGCCAGCGCCGTCAACGGTTGTTGCCCTCGGTGAGTCCTGATTTCCTCCTCGGCGAGGGCGATCAGCCTGCGCAGATGGCTCGCATAGCGGTGTTGAAGAAGCGGATCGGCCAGCATGGCCATCAAGGTGGGAGAGAGGGAGACAGTAAGGCGGAAGGGAATGCGGTCGCGCACAAGGCCTTCCAGCACATCCAGGAGGGGAAGGTAGCATTCGGTGATGGCTTCGAACAGCCACCGGTGCTCCAGCCGATCGGCGCGCAAATGACGCACGTAGGGCAAATGGGCGTGCAACACGAGGTTGACGTATCCGTGGGTCATGACTCCACTCCTTCGTCGGCAGATCGCCTCTCTCTGTTGCCCACGTCGACAAGCGAAACCATCGGATCAACCCGCGCGAACAGCCAGACGGTTTTTACCCTTTCGACTGCGCGTTCGACTCCTTCGTCGACAGGAGACGGGTCAGCTCGTAGCTGTCCGGGGTGATGACGGAGGGCGCTTCGTGTGCCGGATGGGGGATGTATTGATCCGGTGAGGTCCACGGCGTTTGCAGCAGGCGCGAATAGAGCAGGGTCAAGAACGCATGGCGTGCGGTGCGCACGCCGTAATGAATGCGATAGAAGGCGCCGGGGGTAAGGGCGTGGATGTACCAGTTGTTGGCTTCCCGGTGAACGGGAATGTCCCACATGCCGACGGGTTCCAGCCCTCCTTTCCCCCCGCCGTCACCCAGTTGGTGAACGCGCAGGAAAAACGCCAGCTCCTCCCACGCGCACCCGGTGATCTCCTCGGCCAACTTGCGATGGCTTTCTCCAATCTCCCAATACACGAAGATGGTGCGCGGATTTTGCACCAGCGCCACCAGCTGGGTCGACTCGGTGGGGCGGTACGATGAACAAGCCGGCAGCGACACGGTCATCGGTCCTCCCTTCCTTGGGCACAACACAGTAGTAACAGTATGCAACCGTCACGCCGGCGATGCCTTCGGTGTCGGTTTAGCCACACCTTGGATTATAGATTTTTAAGATCAATTATTCAATATTTACTTTTCGCACATTTCGACAAAAAATTTTCCTTTCTTTCGACGGTAAATAAGGAATTGCACTTAACAGATGTCGAAAGGCTCACTCGATGAGCCCCAGCGCCACGTAGTCCCGCCAGTCTACCTGGCCCGTCACGGGCATGCCCCATTCCCGCTGAAACCGCTTTACCGCGTCTTCCGTAGCCCCATCAAAGACGCCATGGCAACGTCCCGCATAAAACCCCGCCGCCTGCAGGCGGTTTTGGACGAGCACCACCAGGGAACCGCGGTCGCCGCGCACCAGCTTGCGGTATTCCACCCCGGCATACCCAAACAGCGGCCCGTCGATCACCACCCGCGTCCCATGGGGAATCAGCTCGTACAACTCTTCGACGTCACGGTTCCGCATGCGGATGCACCCGTGGCTCACATATCCGCCAATGAGATGCGGCCGATTGGTGCCATGGATGCCGTAAATGCCCCAGGGCACGTTGAGGCCCAGCCAGCGCGTACCAAAGCCGCCGCCCCAGTTGCGCGACTTGGTCACCACGCAGAATTCGCCGATGGGGGTCGGCGTGGCGCTGGCTCCCGGCCCGATGGGGTATGTTTTAATGACGACGCCGTTTTCCAGCACGTGGAGCCGGCGCTTCCACAGGTCGATGTGGATCTCCCGCACCGGCTTTGCTACCTGCTCCATTTGCGCCGACGTGGTCGTCTGCGCCACCGCGCGCGCCTCTGCCGGACCGGGCGCGGGATACGACACCGCCGCCACCAGCCCCAGCCATGCCATGCCGACAAGGAGTGTTGCGCGCATCCGCTCTCACCTCGCGTCCATCCCTCCGTTTCTTAGCATGAAGAACGCGCGGATCCTTTACACGCGCACAAGGCGCGGAAAAAAGGAGAAGAGGGGGAAATCCCCCCTCTTTATCCCACGACCAGGTTGACCAGCTTGCCCGGAACCACAATCACCTTTTTCACCGTTTTGCCGGCGAGGTGTGCCTTCACCTTCTCCTGGGCCAACACCGCCGCCTCGATCTCCTCGCGCGACGCGTTTGCCGGCACGACCACGCGGTCGCGCACCTTGCCGTTCACTTGAACGACGATCTCCACCTCGTCGGCCGCGAGGGCCGCCTCGTCCCACGTCGGCCACGGCTGGGCATGTACGCTGTCCGCATGGCCGATGCGGTGCCACAGCTCCTCGGCGATATGCGGGGCGAAGGGCGCCAGAAGCACGATCGTCTTCTCGATGGCCTCGGCCAGCGTGCCGCGGTCGGCGCCCTCCGGATAGGCGGAGATGGCGTTGACCAGTTCCATGATCGCGCTGACCGCCGTGTTGAACTGGTAACGCTTGTCGATGTCCTCGGTCACCTTTTTAATTGTCTGGTGCATCTGCCGGTACAGGGCCTTGGCCGCCGGATCGGCGGGCTCGGCCGGTCGGCGGTCTTCAAAGAGGTCGAGATGCTGGTCCACCAAGCGCCACACGCGGCTGAGGAAGCGGAAGCAGCCCTCCACGCCGCTGTCGCTCCACTCCAGATCGCGCTCCGGCGGCGCGGCAAAGAGAATAAACAGCCGGCCCGTGTCGGCCCCGTACTTCTCGATGATCTCGTCGGGGGAAACGACATTGCCCTTCGACTTAGACATCTTGGCCCCGTCCTTCAGGACCATCCCCTGGGTCAGGAGCCGGGCGAAGGGCTCGTCGACGTTGACCAGCCCGGCGTCGTAGAGCACCTTGGTGAAGAAGCGGGCGTACAGCAGGTGCAGGATGGCGTGCTCGATGCCGCCGATGTACTCGTCGACGGGCATCCACCGGCTGACCTTCTCCGGATCGAAGGGCATCCGGTCGTTGCGCGGGTCGCAGTAGCGGAAGAAATACCACGACGAGCAGATGAAGGTGTCCATCGTGTCGGTCTCCCGCTTGGCCGGCTTGCCGCACCGCGGGCAGGTCGTGTTCACAAAGGACTCCGACGTGGTCAGCGGGTTGCGCTTGCCGTCGATGACCACATCGTCGGGCAGGAGGACGGGAAGCTGCTCCTTCGGTACGGGAACGATGCCGCAGTCGTCGCAGTAAACGATCGGGATCGGCGCTCCCCAATAGCGCTGGCGGGAGATCAGCCAGTCGCGCAGCCGGTAGGAGACCGCCGGCCCGCCAAGGCCTTTCTCCTTCAGATGTTCGGTGATGGCCCGAATGGCCTGGCGGTTGGGCATCCCGTCGAAGGCACCGGAGTTGACCAGCACGCCATCGTCAACATAAGCCTCCGTCAGGCGCTCGGCGTCGAGGGACGTGCCGTCGGCCGGCTGGATCACGACGCGGATGGGCAGGTTGTATTTCTTGGCGAACAGGAAGTCGCGCTGGTCGTGGGCCGGCACGCCCATCACGGCGCCGGTACCGTAATCCATCAGCACATAGTTGGCCACCCAAATCGGCACCCGCTCGCCGGTCAGCGGATGGACGGCATAGGCGCCGGTGAACAAGCCTTCCTTTTCGGCGTCCGCCGCTGTGCGCTCAAAATCGCGCAGTTTCTTCATCCGCTCAACGAAGGCCCGCACCGCCGTCTCCGTCTCCTTGCCGGCGATGAGGCGCTCCACCAGCGGATGCTCGGGCGCCAAAACGAGGTAGGTAACGCCGAACAGCGTGTCCGGCCGCGTGGTGAAGACGGTGATCGTCTCACCCAGTTCCGGCACGGAAAAGGCAATGTTGGCCCCCTCGCTCTTGCCGATCCAGTTCTTCTGCATCACCTTGACCCGCTCCGGCCACCCCTCCAGCTTGTCCAGGTCGGCCAAGAGGCGCTCGGCGTAGTCGGTGATGCGCAGAAACCACTGCTCCAGCTCCTTCTTCGTCACCTCGGTGTCACAGCGCCAGCAGCGCCCGTTTTCCACCTGCTCGTTGGCCAGCACGGTGTTGCACTCCGGACACCAGTTAACCGGCGCCTTCTTCCGGTAGGCCAGGCCGCGCTCGTAGAAAAGCAGGAACATCCACTGCGTAAACTTGTAGTAGTCGGGCGAGCAGGTGGTCACCTCGCGCGACCAGTCGTAGCTGACACCAAGGGACTTTTGCTGCTGCTTCATGTAGGCGATGTTCTCGTAGGTCCATTTGGCCGGCTGGGCCCCATACTTGATGGCCGCGTTCTCCGCCGGCAGCCCAAAGGCATCCCACCCCATCGGGTGCAGCACGCGGTAACCGTTCATCCGCTTGAAACGGGCAATGACATCGCCGATGGAGTAGACGCGCATGTGGCCCATGTGTAGACGGCCCGACGGGTACGGAAACATCTCCAGGCAGTAGAATTTCGGCTTGTCGCTTTCCTCGTCGGTGCGATGGGTCCCCTGCTCTTCCCACACGCGCTGCCAGCGCGGTTCGATGTCTTTTGGATTGTAGGTGCTGGTCACACCCGTCTTGGCCACGGTACGCTCCCTCCTTCATGCTGGTTGTTTCCTCCAACCGCCGGCAAGGCCTCCCCAACACGTGAAAAACCTCCCGCCCCCAACCGCGCTAGGGACGGGAGGTTCGCTCCCGCGGTACCACCCTAGTTAGCGCGCCCATTTTCCCGCCGCAACCTGCACGTCTGTCTGCAGGTGTCCCGCGGTCCGGCGGGCGCACTCCCTTTGCCCCCGTATCGTGGGGAAGACGGCCGGATGTACACAAAGCTCCGGACGGGGAACGGAACGCCCGTGCTCCTTCCACCCGGCGGGCTCCGAGGCGAGATTCGCCGACCGGCCGGTTGACTCGCACCACCCGTCAACTCTCTGCCGACAGCCGGCGCGGCTACTGCTCCTCTTCAACGCCCGTGTACAGCAAAAGGTTGTGAATGGATTATATGCACATCTTCCGCTTGTTGTCAACCCAATACCGGCGGTTGGTTGGGAAGCGGGACGACGGGGGCATCGCCCCACAGGCGCTCGAGGTTGTAGAAATCCCGCTCCTCACGGTGGAAGACGTGGACCACCACGTC
>PKQU01000222.1 GCA_017577925.1 Bacillota bacterium | reverse complement strand
CGACGACCCGCGTCTCGATGGCGCGCGCCCAGCGCAACGCCAGGGGGGAGCCCGCCGCGCATGTGGCTCATCCGTTCGTTCCCTTCCACCCCATCAGGTGGTAATGCAGGTGGAACACCTCCTGCCCCCCGTCCTTGTTGCAGTTGTTGACGAGGCGCATCCCCGTCAGGCCCAGCTTGCGATACAATTCCTGCGCCACGCCGTGGATGTGCGCAATCAGGGGCAGGTCCTCCTTGGCCACGTCCATCATCGTCGGGATGTGCTTGCGCGGCACGATCAAGAGGTGGGTGGGAGCTTTTGGGTTGATGTCGTGGAAGACGACCACCTGCTCATCTTCATACGCCATCCGCGCCGGCAGCGCGCCTTCGATGATTTTGCAGAATACGCAGTCTTGCGCCATGATGCCCACCTTCCTCCTTGTCCTCCCGTTTTTGCCTCTAGCGTATCACAAACGGGAACGCGCGCCAACGGCGTCTCGGGCGTTATTTTCGGCTGCGCACCTCAAAGATGGCAAACTTGAGATAGTCGCCTTCGCTTGCCCCGTGGATTACCGGATGGTCCTTGCCGGCCGTGCGAAACTCGACCAGCCGGAGAATCTTGTGCGTGTCGAGGGCGGCATCGGCAATGGTGGCCAGAAAGCGCTCCCGGCTGACATGGTACGAGCACGATGCCGTCACGAGGTACCCGCCGTCGCGCAGAATGCGCATGGCGCGCAAGTTGATCTCCTTGTACCCGCGACAGGCCGCGTCCACCGCCTGGCGGTTCTTGGCAAAGGCCGGCGGGTCGAGGATCACGACGTCAAAGCGCGCGCCCTCGGCATCGAGCCGGCGCAGCTCGTCGAAGGCGTTGGCCACACGGAACGTCACGCGCTCGGCGTAACCGTTGCGGGCCACGTTCTCCTTGGCCACCGCGATGGCCTCTTCGGAGATGTCGACGGCCGTGATGTGCCTGGCGCCGTAGTGTGCCGCGTGCATGGTGAAAGCACCGGTATGGCAGAAGCACTCCAACACCTCGGCACCGTCCATGCCGGTCTCCCCCCAGCCGGTCATCAGCGGGGCGATCGCGGCGCGGTTTTCGCGCTGGTCGAAGAAGTAGCCCGTCTTCTGCCCCTCGTGGACATCGACGACGAAGCGCAGCCCGTTCTCGACGATCTCCACCCACCGCGGCACCTCGCCGTACCAGACGCCCTTCTCCTGCGCCAGGCCCTCCAGTTCGCGCACCGGCACGTCGTTGCGCAGGTAGATGCCCCGCGGGCGAAACACCTCGACGAGGGCCTCGCGAATCAGGTCCCGACGCGCGTCCATGCCGTAGGTCAGAAGCTGGACGACGAGGATGTCGCCAAACTTGTCGACGATCAGGCCGGGGAGAAAGTCGGCTTCACCGTACACCATCCGGCAGGCCGAGGTGTCGGCCAGAAAGCGCTCGCGGTGGCGCTTGGCCTGTTCGAGGCGGCGCACGAAAAAGCCCACGTCGATCTCCTCGTGCGGATCGTAGGTCAGCACGCGCACCAGGATCTGCGAACGCGGGTTGATGTAGCCCTTGGCCAGAAAGACACCCTGGTGGTTGTAGACGTTCACGAGGTCCCCGGGCTGGGGATCGCCCTCCACATGCGCCACTTCGGTCTGGTAGATCCACGGGTGCCCTTGTTCCAGGCGCCGCCGCCGCTTGCGCTGCAAAAAAACGCGGCCCACCGCCGTCCCTCCTTTCGCGCATGGCATTGTCCCGCCCTTCATAGGAATGAAAGGACAACACGTCCGGAGGGCAGGACATGATCAAAGCAGTGCTCATCCCGTTTTCCGTCGGCTTGGCCTTGTTCCTGTTCGGCCTCACCATCCTGCGCCGCGGGCTCGACGGGTTTGCCGGCCCCCGTCCCGCGCGGCTGCTGGCCACCTGCACGCGCACGCCGCTGCACGGCTTTCTCACCGGCACGGCCGTAACGGGGATCCTGCAATCCTCAAGCGCCGTCACGGTGGCCCTCGTGGGCTTGGTGGACGCGCGCCTGCTCACGTTCCCCGCTACCGTCGGCGTCATCCTTGGCACCAATGTTGGCACGTGCCTTACGGTCGAACTGTTGGCCCTCAACGTTGAGCGTTTCGCGCTGCCCCTCGTGTTGATCGGGGCCCTGCTGTGGGCCGCACCCAAACGCCCCATCCTCAGGGGGATCGGCCTCACCGTCGGCGGTTTCGGCTGCCTGCTCATCGGCCTTGTCGTCATGCAGAGCGGCGCACGCCCGCTTGAGGAGACCCCGTGGTTTGCGGAGCTGTTTCGCCGCGCCCAACACAGCGAAGCCATCGCCCTTCTGTTCGGGCTCCTTTTCACGGCCCTCATGCAAAGCAGCACCGCAACGACCGCCGTGGCCATGAGCATGGCCGCCACCAACGCCTTCTCCGTCCCCCAGGCCATCGCCTTCGTGCTGGGGGCAAACATCGGCACGTGCACGACGG
>PKQU01000221.1 GCA_017577925.1 Bacillota bacterium | reverse complement strand
GTGGACAGGGTAATACCCTAAGGGGGTATTAACGGATGAACCAGGCAAGTGACAAAGCAGCCTTGTTGCGTCGCCTGCGGCGTATTGAAGGACAGATCCGTGGCGTGCAGAAAATGATCGAGGAAGACCGGTACTGTGTTGACATCCTCACGCAGCTGGCGGCCATTCGCTCAGCGACCAACGCGGTCGGCCTGGCCATCTTGGAGCGGCACATCCGGGGGTGCGTGCAGAACGCGATCCGGCAGGAGCAAGGCGATGAGATGATCGACGAACTGCTGGATGTGATCCATTCGTTCATTAAATCCTCGTGAACCCGACGCGCGACCGTAAAAAACAGCATCGGGCCAGCCGATACATAACAAATGGGGGAAACGAGCAGGGGGTAGGGGGCGAAGGAGGAAGAGAACCGGAATGGATCCGTGGTTGTGGTTCGGGAAGCGGAAGCTGGCGAAGAGGCGGTGGATAACCATTCTATTTTTTTGGGCGTGGGTCGTAGGGACGGGGACCCTGGTACTGCCTGGGTGGGCATCCCCGGCCGCCGCGTCATCGGCGAGTGAGGGCGGCCAGGCGGATCATCCGCCACCGCCGACGGTCACGGCGCAGGCGGCGGTGCTCATCGAGGCGGTATCAGGGCGCGTCCTCTTTGCAAAGAACAAGGATCAGCCCATGTATCCGGCCAGCATTACCAAAATTATGACAGGGATTGTCGCGCTGGAAGAAGGACGGCCCGACGAAATGGTCACGGTGTCCAAACATGCGCGGGCAGCAGACGGAACGCGGGTGTACCTGGCCGAGGGCGAGCAAAAGCCGCTCCTCGACCTTGTGTACGCCGCGTTGGTCAACTCCGGTAACGATGCGGCCATCGCCATCGCCGAACACGTAGCGGGAAGTGAGGCGGCGTTCGCCGCGATGATGAACGAAAAGGCGCATGCCATCGGCGCGCAGCATACCCATTTTGTGAACGCGAGCGGCCTGCACGACCCGCAGCATGTGACGACTGCGTATGACATGGCCCTGATTGCACAGTACGCCATGCGGAATCCGACGTTCCGCGAGATCGTTCAGACGAAGCGTAAACCGTGGCACGGGCAGGAGTGGCAGTCGGAGCTCGTCAACCACAACCGCCTGTTGTGGGAGTATCCCGGGGCCACCGGGGTGAAAAACGGCTTTACGTCGAAAGCCCGCTTTACGTTGGTCGCGTCGGCGGAGCGCAACGGCGTGTCGCTCATCTCGGTCGTGATGGGGGCTAACTCGGCGTCCACGTTGTACCGGGAGACGAAGGCGCTATTGGATTACGGTTTCGCCGTTGCCCCCGAGCTTCCACCTGCCCCCTGGGTCCTCGCCGAGAACAGTGTGGTGACCAAACAGAAAGCGAAATCCGTCGTTCGCGCTTCCTCGGCCGGATCGGATGAGGCGGAAAAAGACGGCTGGAAGCATTGGAAATGGGTTGTGGGTATGGCGCTGCTGACGCTGTGCGGGGCCGGGATCGGGTTGTTGGTACGGGCGATCCTCGCGCGTCTCGTAAGGCGTCGCCGCCGGCGGATGTGGGCTTCCCACTGGGGACCGGATTCCCGGCATTTTCCCCCTCGTCACCATCTGTAGCGTCAAGGTCTGAAGTCGGGAGTGCTTTTGAGTTTGAAACGGCTGCGGGGTGAACCGGTCACCCCGCTTATGCTTTTTCTTTTCTAGTTTACATAATGTATATTATAGGACGTAAAAAAGGCGCGAGAAAAACCCTTGGTATATGTCTCAAACAAAGAGTTTACTCTATATTTTGAGACAAAAAAGGAACGCACAAAATGAGCGGGATCGATTTCATTTCGTGCGCGTCATCTAGATCTGTGCGTTTTTGTTTCTGAGGATTCGGGATGGTGGGTTTCGCGATACTCCTGATACCGCCGGTGGACCGTCGCCTTGGAGACGTCATACCCCAGGCCGCGCAACGTGGCGGCAATTTCGGCGAACGTTAGTCCGTGTTGTTCCCGTAGGCGCACCACTTCCTCCACCGGCACATCGAGCCGCGTGCGTCCGGCGTGTGTGCCGCGGTTCTTCAGGTTGTCTTCCGGCCGGTATCCGGCGGCCATGGCCCGGCGGATGCCGCGGGAAATTTTGCGGTTCATCAGGCGCCGCTGGTATTCCTCCACCTCGGCCAAGATCTTGATGACGAGCCCGTCCATCTCCGAAAGAACAATTTCTCCCTGGTGTTCCAATGTGTACACGCGGGCACCCATGCGGAAAAGCTGGTGAAGCACCGCGATTTTGGTGTGCCCCCGCCCGATGCGTGTCTCATCCTGGATTACGACGCCGTCGGCCTGCCCGTCCCGCACCAGGGACAGGAGCCGAAACAGCCCGTCTCGCTCCACGTCGTACCCGCTGGCCTGCTCGGCGATGCGCTCGACGATGGTCCAACCCTGTTCTCGGGCAAACTGCTCCAACTCCGCGATCTGGC
>PKQU01000220.1 GCA_017577925.1 Bacillota bacterium | reverse complement strand
GACAGCCGGATGGCGTTGACGATGCCCATGAGGTCGCCGCGCATGAGGGTGATGTCCGCCGCCTCGATGGCCACGTCGGTGCCCGTCCCGATGGCGATGCCGACGTCGGCCGCCGCCAGCGCCGGCGCGTCGTTGATGCCGTCGCCGACCATGGCCACCACCTTGCCCTCGCCTTTCAGCTTCTCGACCATGGCCGCCTTGTCCTCGGGGAGCACCTCGGCCAGGACGCGGTCAATCCCCACCTGCCGGGCGATCGCCTCGGCCGTGCGGCGGTTGTCGCCCGTCATCATGATCACGTCAATGCCCATGGCCCGCAGGTGGCGAACCGCTTCCGCCGACGTCGGCTTCACCGTGTCGGCCACGGCGAGAAGGCCGACCGCCGCGCCGTCGACGGCCACCAGCATGGCCGTCTTGCCCTGCGCCTCCAGCGCCTCCTGCGCCGCGCGCAACGCGGCGATGTCAACGTTGCGCGCGCCCATCAGCTTGGCGTTCCCGATGAGCACCGCGCGCCCGTCCACCTCCGCTTCAATCCCGTGGCCGGGAATGGCGCGGAAGCGGGACGGTTCGGCTAGGGCCAGTCCCTTTTCCCTGGCGGCCTTGACGACCGCCTCCCCCAGCGGGTGCTCGGAACCCCTTTCCGCGCTGGCCGCCAGGCGCAGGAGCTCATCTTCGGCGTACGCGCCGGCGGCGACCACGTCGGTCACCTCCGGCTCGCCCTTGGTGATCGTGCCCGTTTTGTCGAGGATCACGGTGGTGATGCGGTGGGCGTTCTCCAGGTGCTCGGCCCCTTTGATCAGGATGCCCGTTTCGGCCCCTTTCCCCGTCCCCACCATCACCGCCGTCGGCGTGGCGAGTCCCAGTGCGCAGGGGCACGCGATGACGAGGACGGCCACGGCGCTGACGAGGGCGGGGGCGACGCCGCTTGTGGCGGCCGTCACGGCAAAGGTGAGACCGGCAATGCCGATGACGATGGGCACGAAGACACCGGAAATCTTGTCGGCCAGCCGCTGGATCGGCGCCTTGGAACCCTGCGCTTCCTCGACGAGCTTGATGATTTGCGCCAGGGCTGTATCCTTCCCCACCTTGGTCGCTCGGAACGTGAACACGCCGTGCTTGTTCAGGGTGGCCCCGATCACCTCGTCGCCCACGCCTTTGGGCACGGGCAAGCTCTCGCCGGTCAGCATCGACTCGTCGACCGTCGTGCTCCCCTCGACAATGACGCCGTCAACGGGAATCTTCTCCCCCGGACGGACGACAACCAGGTCGCCGACCCGCACATCCTCCAGCGGCACGTCTACTTCTTGCCCGTCGCGGATGACGCGGGCCGTCTTGGCCTGCAGGCGCATCAGCTTTTGGATCGCCGCCGACGTCTGCCCTTTAGCCCGCGCTTCGAGCAATTTCCCAAGCAAGATCAGGGTGAGGACGATCACCGACGCTTCAAAGTACAGCTGGTGAGGGGCACCGGCCACCACGGCATACAGGCTGTAGCCGTACGCCGCCGACGTGCCGAGGGCCACCAGCACGTCCATGTTGGCGCTCCCCGCGCGCAACGCCTTGACCGCGCCCCGGTAAAAGCGCATCCCCACCGTAAATTGGACGACGGTGGCGAGGACAAGCTGCAGGAAGGGAGGGAGGTGGAAGCGCCAGGGCCACTGCGGCGCAGCCTGCGCCGCAAAGTCGGATAGCATCTGCACCACAAAGGGGAGGGACAACAGCGCGCTGGTGAGCAGCGCCCGCTTCTGCTCGCGGTAGGCGCGCTGTCGGGCCTCTTCCTCGGCGTCCGTCCCCGCAGAGACGGCCGCGTCGTACCCCGCCTTGCGGACTGCGGCGACGAGGACGTCAACATCCGCCTTTCCGGACAGGTAGTCGACCGTCGCCGTTTCCGCGGCCAGGTTAACACGGGCGTCCAGCACGCCCGCCACCTTCTTGAGCTGCCGCTCGATGCGGGCGGCGCAGGCGGCGCAGGTCATCCCGTGCACGGCGAGGGTCACCGTCTCGCCGCGGACGTCGTACCCGATGCGCCGGACGGCGTCGATCAGGTCTTCCACCGACGTCCGCTCCGGGTCGTAGGTAACGGTAGCCTTCTCCGTCGCCAGGTTGACGGCGGCCGCCTTCACGCCGTCCATCTTGAGTAAACCCTTTTCGATGCGCCGCGCGCACGCGGCGCACGTCATGCCCACGATGCCCAGTGTGACGTGCTCGCCCCGCTCCGCGTGTGTTGAACGGGATGCGGCTTCCGTGGTCATGGGCGTTCCCCCGCTTTCCGCGGTCATGCGACATCGTAACCCGCGTCTTCAATTGCTTCCTTCATTTTCGCTTCCCCAACCAATGCCTCGTCATACGTCACCGTTACGGTTCCCTGTGCGAGATCGACCTGAACGGCGGAAACGCCGGAAAGGCTCTTCAAGGCCCGCTCGATGGCTTGTACGCAATGGTTGCAGGACATCCC
>PKQU01000219.1 GCA_017577925.1 Bacillota bacterium | reverse complement strand
ACACGGGCCGGAGAAGGAGGCGGCGGGATGAAGACGCGCACCGCACCGGACTGGCTGATCCTTCTGCCCACCCTGGGCCTCTTGGCCATTGGCGTGATCATGGTCTACAGCGCCAGCGCGGTGCTGGCCCACCACGCCTATGGCGACAGCCTGTATTACCTGAAGCGCCAGCTTCTCTTCGCGCTGCTCGGGGTACTGGCCCTGTTCGTGACGATGAACATCGACTACTGGACCTGGCGGCGCTACGCCAAGGTTGGCCTGCTGGCCTGTTTTCTGCTCCTCATCATCGTGCTCATTCCCGGGATTGGGCTGGTCCGCGGCGGTGCGCGGAGCTGGATCGGCGTCGGGGCCTTCTCTCTGCAGCCGTCGGAGTTTACCAAGCTCGCGATGATTCTCTTCTTGGCCCGGTACCTGTCGGAGCGACAGAAGCGCATCACTTCCTTCTGGCGCGGGCTTTTGCCGCCCCTCCTCCTTGTCGGGGCGGCCTTCGGGTTGATCATGTTGCAACCGGACCTGGGGACGGGGACCGTGCTGCTGGGCACCTGCGTCGTCATGCTGTTTGCCGCCGGGGCGCGCCTCGCCCACCTGTTCGGGCTGGCGCTGGTCGGCGCGTGCGGATTTGCTGCCCTCATCCTCGCCGCGCCGTACCGCATCAAGCGGATCACCGCCTTTCTCGATCCGTGGCAGGACCCGCTGGGGGCGGGCTATCACCTGATCCAGTCCCTCTATGCCATTGGTCCCGGCGGCCTCTTGGGCCTTGGGCTCGGGGCAAGCCGGCAGAAGTTCTACTACTTGCCCGAACCGCAGACGGATTTCATTTTCGCCATTTTGGCCGAAGAACTGGGTTTTCTCGGCGGTGCCCTCGTGCTTGTGCTCTTTATGTTGCTCCTGTGGCGGGGGATGCGCACGGCGATCACGGCGCCTGACCTGTTCGGCAGCCTGGTGGCGACGGGTATCGTGGGCATGATCGCCCTGCAGGTGGTGATCAACATCGGTGTCGTCACCGGCATGTTCCCGGTCACGGGCATCACGCTGCCGTTTCTCAGTTATGGGGGATCGTCGCTGACCCTGGTGCTGACCGCCGTCGGGGTGCTGCTGAACATTTCGCGGTACGCCCGGTAAGCAGGAGGGCGGCGCCCCTGATGAAAGCGGGGTGAAATCCATGCGTTTGGTGGTAACCGGAGGCGGAACGGGAGGGCACATCTTCCCCGCTTTGGCTTTCGCCCGCGAAGCGCAGCGCCGCATCCCGGGAACCGAGGTGCTGTACATCGGTTCGGCGCGCGGGCTGGAGAACGGCCTTGTCGAGAAGGCGGGGTTTCCATTTGTGGCCATTGAGATCAGCGGCTTTCGCCGGCGGCTGTCCTGGGAGAACGTAAAAACGGTGTGGCGATTTCTCAAAGGGGTCCACGCGGCCAAGCGGACCCTTCGTGCATTTTCACCGGATGTGGTGTTGGGGACGGGCGGATACGTGGCCGGTCCGGTGGTGTTCGCCGCCAGTCGGCTCGGCATTCCCACGGTCATTCATGAACAGAACGTCGTACCGGGGCTGACGAATCGCTTTCTGGCGCGCGTGTCCGACCTGGTTGCCGTCTCGTTTCCCGGCACGGAACAGGCGTTTCCCCGCGCGCGCAACGTGGTGGTGACGGGCAATCCGCGGGCGACGGAAGTGGCCAGCGCCGACGGGGAAGAGGGCCGTCGCGCCCTCGGCGTGCCGGCGGACAAGCGGCTGGTCCTGGTCGTCGGCGGCAGCCGCGGGGCGCGGCCGATCAACGATGCCATGCTGGGGGCGCTGGACCGCTTGGGCCGCTGCGGCGACCTGCACGTTGTCTACGTCACCGGTGAAGCCCACTACGATACGGTGCGGGCGGCGGCCGGCGGCAGGATTCCGCCGAACGTGACACTTGTCCCCTTTCTCTACGATATGCCCGCTGTGCTGGCCGGGGCGGACCTCTTCGTGGGGCGGGCCGGGGCCACGACGCTGGCGGAGATTACCGCTCTTGGCGTGCCCAGTGTGCTGATCCCGTCGCCCTACGTGACCAATAACCACCAGGAGAAAAACGCGCGGCGGCTGGAGGCGGAAGGGGCGGCCGTCGTGTTGCGGGAAGCGGAACTGACGCCCCAGCGGCTGGCGGAGACGGTGCTGGCCCTGTGCGCAAACCCCGAGGGCTTGAAGGCCATGCGTGCGGCGGCGCGGCGCCTCGGCATTCCCGACGCGGCGGCGCGGCTATGGGCGGCAGTGGAGACCCTGCTGGCCGAGCGCCGCCGGATCCGCTGACGTGAACGAATCGGCTGCGGCCACATACGATGATTCCAAACCGCGTGGGGGAGGACGCGTGCGGTACGGCGAGGAGGGATGGCGCGGTGTACGAGCAGATGATACGGGAACTCAAGGAAGCGGATGTCGGCCGGGTGACGCTGGCTGAGCCCCTGGCCCTCCATACGACGTGGAAGATTGG
>PKQU01000218.1 GCA_017577925.1 Bacillota bacterium | reverse complement strand
CGGGAAGGAGCCCTTCCACCGGACCGCCCTTCACCATATAGGCCAGCACTTGCTTGGCGTACTCGTTCCCCTCCGGTTTGGGCAGCTGGAGCGCCCACGGAACGATGTAGCCTTCCGGGCTTTTCAGATACACCACTTGGGTGATCTCGCCCGCCGCCGGTGTCGCACCTTCCCCCGCGGGCGGATTGGGGCTTGCCCCGGCATTGCCGTTTCCTGGGGAGTCGGGTGGCGGGTCGATGGGGGCGGACGATTCATTGGGGCCAAACAAGCCGCAGCCAGCCACAAGCAGCATCACGATGGCAAAAACGGCGGCCACAACGCCCCCTTTCGCGCGAAACCGCATCATGGCGTTCCCTCCTCGCAGGCTTGATTACTCCCATGTATACGAGCCTGCGGGAAGAAAATATGCCTCCGTTGTCCGGCCCGCTCCGCACCCCCGTACCGTTATGCCGGGAAATGCACCAGGCTCATCGAGGGTGACACGTGCCGCACGTCAACGGGAAACCCAAACCACTGTTCCGCAATGCGGCGAAACAGCACAACATCTCCCGAGGTGAAAAAGCGATGGCCGTCATCCGCCAGCACGTCTTCGGCCAATAGCCCGTGGTGGGCGAGAATGGCGCTGATCTCCCGCGCGGTCTCCTCCGCCGAACTGATCAGCATCACGCCGTCGCCCACCACATCCTGGATTACGTGCTGCAATAAGGGATAATGCGTGCAGCCCAGGATCAGCGTGTCGATACCCGACCCCTGAAGGGGCTCTAGGGCCCGCTCCACCACGGCCCGCGCCGCAGGACCGTGAAGAACACCGGATTCAACGAGGGGAACCAGCTCGGGACAGGCGTGGCTGACGACCGTCACCTGGGGATTGATGCGCAAAATGGCCTTCTCATAGGCGCGGCTGCGAATGGTGCCGACCGTCCCGATCACGCCGATGCGGCCGTTCTTCGTCGCCTTGATCGCCGCGCGAGCACCCGGCTGGATCACACCGACGACGGGAATGGGAAGACGATCCTGTAGCGATTCCAGTGCCACCGCCGTCGCCGTGTTGCACGCGATGACCAGCAGCTTAAGCGGGAATTGCATGAGAAACGCCGCAATCTCTTCCGTAAACCGCCGAACCTCCTCAGCGGGACGCGGGCCATAGGGACACCGCGCCTCGTCGCCAAAATAAACGATCCGCTCACGCGGAAGCTGACGCAGGATCTCCTTGACTACCGTCAATCCACCTACACCAGAATCGAGTACACCAATCGCAGCATCCATACCGTAGTCCCCTTCTCTCACAGGATGTACCGTATCGTATGTTGCCGTTACGTTCCTGAGCACTTGTCCATCGTCTCGTTGAGCCGGATCAGGGCACGGCGAATCTCCCGCACCTCGTCTGGCGGCACGAAGGCCAGCACCTCGGCCAAGTACTCGCGCCGACGCTTGAGCACCTCCTGAATAATTTGCCGACCCTTATCAAGCAGATGAATGCGCACAACCCGGCGATCGTTCTGGTCGCGCACCCGCTCCACCAGGCCGTTTTTCTCCATGCGGTCAACGAGGTCGGTTACGGTACTGCACGCCAGGTACATGCGGTTCGACAGTTCGCTGATCGTCAAATCGCCGCACTCGTCAAGCCACTGCAAGGCGTCAAACTGCGGCGGCGTAATGGGGAAATGATTGAGGATCTCCCGTCCCTTTTGCTTGACGATACAACTCATGTGGCGCAACAGGCGCTCGATTTCGTTCACGTTATCGAGATCATGCCGGAAGCGGCCGCTCATTCTTGTCCTCCCGTTCGGTTCGGATGGTTTATACTCAGGATATTATAGCAAACAAACGGAAGCGGAACCCGTTTCGGACTCCTTCCCCAACCAACGTCGGGTGGAAAGCACCTGTGTTCGCAGTGCGCAGCACACACCGGAGCCAGACAACGGGAAGCGCCCGCCGCCTACGCCACGGAAGCCCCGCGGTCATTGCAGCGCAGATAAAATTGGATTGAAACGGATAACGAAGGCACGCCCCATCTACCCCGAGTTTCCTGGCACTCAACGCGCAGCAACAGAAGGAGGGAAGGACCATGCACATCCTCGTAACCGGCGGAACCGGTCTCATTGGCCGCGCCCTGGTTGCTGACCTGCTCGATGCAGGGTACCGGGTCACCGTGTTGACACGCCACGCGGCCGCCGCGCAAGCGGTTGACCCACGGGCCACCGTAGCCGAGTGGTTGAATAATAATGGTTGGGAGCGGCGGCTGGGCGGCGTCGACGCCGTGGTCCATCTCGCAGGAGAGACCATCAACCAACGCTGGACCCCGCAAGCCAAACGCCGCATTCGGGACAGCCGCGTGGTGTCCACACGGCTGTTGGTGCAAACCTTGCGCGACGCATCCCCACGGCCGCGTGTGTTGATTAGCGCCTCGGCGGTGGGGATTTACGGTCCCACCACCGACCCGGTTGACGAAACAGCACCAGCCGG
>PKQU01000046.1 GCA_017577925.1 Bacillota bacterium | reverse complement strand
ATCTGCGTCGTGGAAATGTCGGCGTGGCCGAGCATCTCCTGCACGGAGCGCAGGTCGGCCCCGTTCTCCAAGAGGTGCGTGGCAAAGGAATGGCGCAGCGTGTGCGGCGTGATCTCCTTGGCGATGCCCGCCTCGCGGGCGTACTTCTTGATGATTTTCCAGAACCCCTGCCGCGTGAGCCGCCGGCCGTGGTGGTTGACAAACAGGGCCTCTTCCCCCTGGTTGCGCAGCAGCATCGGCCGGGCCCGCTCGATGTACGTGCGGGTGGCGTCGACGGCGATCCGGCCAAGGGGGATGATGCGCTCCTTGGACCCCTTGCCCATGCACCTGAGGTAAGCCAGGTGCAAATTGACGTCGTGCAGGTTCAGCGACACCAGCTCCGACACCCGCAACCCCGACGCGTACAGGAGCTCCAGCATCGCCTTGTCGCGCAGGCCGGTCGGCGTGCGCAGGTCGGGCATTTCCAGGAGGCGTTCCACTTCCTCTACCGACAGCACCTTGGGCAGGCGTTTCTGCAGCTTGGGCGTCTCCAGGTTGACCGACGGGTCGTGCTCGATGAGGCGTTCGCGAAACAGGAACTGGAAAAACGAACGGATCGACGCCAGGTGGCGCGAGATCGTCGCCGTCGCCTTCCCTTGCTGCTGCAGACGCAGGAGGAAGCCGACGATGTGCGCCCGCGTGGTCTCCTCGATGCGCTCGACGCCCTGTTCCTTCAGGTAAACGAGAAAGGCCGTCAGATCCTGGCGGTACGAGACCAGCGTGTTGGCCGCCAACCCCCGTTCGACGTCGAGGTAGTGGATGAAGTGGTCGATCAGCGTTTCCATTGCTCGTCAAAACTCCTTCGTCGCCACATCGTCCCGGGGTTCCACGCTATTGCTCCATTCCACACGAGGACCTGCAAATCCTCTTCCCGCCGGGCCGTTTTCGTTCCGAACCGCACCCGCCGTTCCGCCGCACTCCGCTCAACCCACCGGCACGGGCGTGCGGACAGACATGTGCCCGTTATTCCCCGTAGCGCAAAAAGGTGCGCACGTGATCCCACACGCTCCTGCCTTCGCCGGCTGCATCCGGCGCGACCGGCGTGATCACCTTCACCGCCCGGCCCTTGGGCTCCTCGTACGGGTTGAGGGGCAGCATGTGGGCGGTGACCCAGTCGATGCCCCGGTAAAACAAATAGGTCAGGAGCAGAAAGAGCACGCAAAAGCGCACCAGGAGCAGCAGGCGCCGCACCCCGGCCATCGGCGGTTCGCCCCCTTCTCCCTCGTGTTCACACCGCAGTACAAGCTGTTCTATCCTATGCCGAACGGGAGCGGGGATATACGTGGAACGCGGGGAGCGGTGGGTGTCGCATCGTTCCCCATGGGCCAGTATACCAAAACCCCTCGGCGATGGGGCTTTGCATTGCGGGATCATCATGAATTCGCCGTTCAACCCGGGCGCTACTTTTATCTGCCCGTATCTTTGAATCCGTGGGACGTGATCAACAGGACCACGCGGTCTTCTACGCCAATCCCATTCTTCATCCACAACCCTTGGACTTGGAGCCTTTTGGCCAGGATGGGGAGCGAAACAAAGGGGGTGCCGCCCTCGCCCAGGGTCGGAAATGTGCGATAGGGAAGCCGCTCGCCATAGCGAAGCATCCCGCGCCGGTCTTCTAAAGGTGCCCAAGGGTCCGGAGCGTAGGCAAGGCTGACACTCGCGGGGCTAAAATGAACAATTCACGAAAAGTTTCCCAAGTCTCGTGCGTCTATCTAGGAATCCCCGCGCATTACACGGATTAGCCAATTTACCACGAAAAGCGACAATGGTATCAACATAAACGTAATAAAGACACTGAGTACATTGGTTATACCCGTAACAGGTATCGATAGCCGATTCCAAATAAAAGCCAGTACTTTTAATAAGGAGATAAAAACGATTGCCGTTAACGCAAAAAACACAATACGTTCCTTCACATTATCGCCCCACTTCATTAACATTCATAGTGGAATTATTACCGTTAACAACATAATAATGCACCGGCGACCTTTACATGCCCTCATGGATAGATCAGCCGCCGGTGCGCTCTGTCTAACAGTCGTTCTCCCCAATCCCTAAACGCCTAAATGTAGCTTGCAACCATCGGAGAAGTTACCGACTCCTTTTGCCTCGGAAAGTGAACAAGGCCACCGATCTCGCTTACTGGCGAGAACGTGGCCTTTTCAGTTTCACCGGCTTGTACACTCCGCTTCGTCAATCCTTGTGAACCGCCGTATACCGAACGGTACGTGCGAATGGTTGTGAGAGACGGGGGTTGGCCGCCCCCTTCTCCTCGACGCACGCACCGAGCCCTCTCGCGTCCCTTACATCAGCGCCTCCAGCGGCGTGTGCGGCCGGTTGAATGCACGGGCGACACCCTCGTGGGTGATGTGGCCCTTCATCACGTTGACGCCGCGGGCCAGGGCGCGGTTGTCGCGAATGGCCTGGAACACGCCCTTCGTTGCCAGCTGCACGGCATACGGGATGGTGACGTTGGTCAGGGCGATGGTCGATGTGCGCGGCACGGCGCCCGGGATGTTCGCCACGGCGTAGTGCACCACGCCGTGCTTGACGTAGGTTGGGTTGCTGTGCGTCGTCACGCGGTCGATCGTCTCGATGGAGCCGCCCTGGTCGATGGCCACGTCCACGATGACCGACCCCGGACGCATCGACTTGACCATCTCTTCCGTCACAAGGCGCGGGGCGCGGGAACCGGGGATCAGCACCGCGCCGATGAGGAGATCGGCCTTGGCCACGCTGCGGGCAATGTTGTAGCTGTTCGACATCAGCGTGGTCAGCCGCGCGCCAAAGAGGTCATCGAGGTAGCGCAGGCGGTCCGGGTTGACGTCGAGAATCGTCACGTTGGCGCCCATGCCCATGGCGATCTTCGCCGCGTTGGTGCCGACGGCGCCGCCGCCAATGATCACCACTTCCGCCGGCGGCACACCCGGCACGCCGCCGAGCAGCACGCCTTTGCCGCCCTTGGGCTTCTCCAAAAGCTGCGCGCCGATCTGCACGGCCATGCGCCCGGCGATTTCGCTCATCGGGGTCAACAGGGGCAACGCGCCGTTGTCGAGCTGGACCGTCTCATAGGCGATGGCCGTCATGCCGCTTTCTACGAGGGCCTCGGTCAATTCCGGCTCCGCGGCGAGGTGCAGGTAGGTAAACAGCACCAGATCCTCCCGGAAATAGCGGTACTCGCTCGGAAGGGGCTCTTTCACCTTGAGGACGAGTTCGGCGCGTGACCACGTCTCTTCCGCCGTATCGACGATGGTGGCCCCGGCCTGACGGTAGTCATCGTCTGTGAAACCGCTACCAATCCCGGCATTCGTCTCGATGAGCACCGTGTGCCCTGCCTGGCGCAGCATCTCAACACCGGCCGGCGTGATGGCCACCCGGTTTTCGTTGTCCTTGATCTCCTTGGGCACTCCGATGATCATGTCGGCTCCTCCTTACTGCAGATCCTTGTCCATCGTTATTGTTATTGTAATTCGTTTACCATACAAAATTGTAATTCATCTGCCATAACAAAGACAAGAAAAAAGCTCCTCTGAACACTGGAGCTCGTTGGCGCGCGTGATTATTTGAAATCTTCCGGATCCACCAGGTCGCGACACCGATGACAGATGCCGTGAAACGTCAAGCGGTGGTCAAGAATGGTAAAACCCCATTCCTGCTCCACGCGCTTTTCCACCTCACCCAGCAGGTCTTCCATAATTTCGTCGACTTTCCCGCAGTGGAGGCACACGAGGTGGTGATGATGGTGTTCCGCATCCTCCGATCGGACGTCGTACCGGGTCACGCCATCGCCAAAATTCATCTTGTGCACAATCTTGAGATCGGTGAGCAGTTCCAGCGTGCGATACACGGTGGCCAGCCCGATTTCGGGCGCCTTTTCCTTCACCAGGAGATAGACGTCTTCGGCGCTGAGGTGGTCCGCCTCGTTCTCCAAGAGCACGCGCACCGTGGCCTCGCGCTGGGGCGTGAGCTTGTAGTTCCGCGACTGCAGGATCTGCCGGATGCGATTGAGCCGCTCTTCAATCCGTTGCGCTTCCGATGAGCGCGCGTCCACACCGAATCCCTCCCTGCGGCCTCCTTCCCCCATTATAGTTAAGCACAGGAACGGAGTCAAATAAATCAATTCCTATTTTAGAGTTAGTCTAATTCTTACCCACTAACCATTTGCGCCACCACGCGCATCATGGCCGGTGAGAGGTACGCTTGAACCCATGAGGCCGTCACAAGGGCCAGGGCAGAAACCGGAACCAGGGCCGCATAGCGAAGAAACGCCGGCCACATCGGCTGGCGCCGGGCCAAAAAGTGGTTGCGTATGAGGGCGAGAGAAAAGGCCATACCGGCCACGCTGACCACCAACACCGCCGGAACCACCAGCAAATTAGGAGGGACAACCGCCGTCAGGGCGAAGAGAAACCCTTCCCAACCGGATTGGGACACCAGGAGGCCAACGGTAAACCCCAGGATCATCCCCTTGAGGAAGACCGCCACCACGATGAACGGCAGGCCCACTACCGAGAGGCCGAGTAACCAGAGCAGGCCCAGCACCTTGAAATGGTAGCCCATCGCGTACCGGAAGGCCACGTCCGGCTCGGCCACGCCGCCATGGCGCAGTTCGGCAAAAAACAGGCCCAGCGAGCCCGCCAATTCGTGTTTTTGCGTCGGGGAGAGAAAGCCGATGGCCAAGGCCCCAAAGGCGATGCCCGTCGCAAAGAGGGTCAGCGTAAAAACATATAGGGACAGCGCCTGCTGCGGACGGTACCCAAGTGGTTGTCCCACGCGGAAACGCACGGTTCATCCCTCCCGTCTCTCACTGCCCATCCTATGCGCGGGACGAACCGATTATGTCCGCGGGGCCCTGCCCGACAGGTGTGCCCTCCGTTACGAGGCGGGCGTGGTTGAAGCGGCCGATCGCGCTACCCGACCGTACCGTCCCCCGCCCCCTTCGTGCAGGGCAAGCCGGCCTTTCCGGGCCTTGACGATGAGATCGGCGAGTTCACGACCGACCACCGCGGCCAGTTCTTCCGGCGGTGCGTGGTGCAACACGGCCATTTCCGTGCCAAAGGCCTCCAACAGTCGCTCCCGCTTCTTGGGTCCCAAGCCGGGAATGAACGCCAAGGGGACTTGGTAAACATAGCGCGGGCGGTGCGGCGGATGGGTGCCTTCCGGCTGGTCGGCGATGGCCAGAATCCGGTCGGCCACGCCGCGCACGAAACGGTTGTGTCCGCAGGCCGGGCAGACGTCCGGCGACGAAGCGGGATCCACCAGTGCCCCACAGGAGGCGCACGCCGTACGGTGGTACTTGCCCAAGCGCGGGTTGAGGCCGTAGTTGGCCGCCACGCCTCGCCCGCCCTCACGCCGCAGCGCCCGGAGGAGCTCCTCGAAGGTGGGTGCAGCCATGTACACGGCTTGGTACTCGCGGCCGATGTTGGCCAGCGAGTGGGCATCGGAATTGGACAAAAAGGTCTTATCGGCCAGCTCCGACAGGGAATCGGCCATGGCCGAGTCGGCGGAGAGACCGAGTTCCACCGCCGGCACGCGCGCCGCATCCAGCACCTCGGCCATGCGGGCGGCAGCGCTGCCGTAGAGGCCTTTGTGCGGTGTGAACACGTGGGCGGGGATGAGCACGCCGCCCCGTACGGCCACTTCATCCTGCAGGACGTGCGCCCCGACGGCAACGCGCTGCGAGCTTAATGAAACGTTTTTCACGTGATGGCGCAGCCACGCCGTAAAGTCGGCCATGGCCGCCAGGGTGGGCAAGTAGCACAGCACATGAAACGCGCCCCGCCCGCGCGGCTTCACTTCCAGTTCCGCGCCGAGGAAGACCGTTGTCTCGCCGTACGTGAGCCCGCCGTCGGGCCGTTCCACCATTTCGCCGGCGGCCAGGAGGGCGCGGATCTCCTCCTGCACCTCGGGAACATGGGCGTCGATGATACCCACGGCGTCAAGTCCCTTGCGACAGGCCGCCTCGTGCACGATGCGGGCAAAGGTCAGGTCGCGGGCGGCGCTGATCTTCACCGGCCTTCCACTCGCTGTAAAACCGACGTGCACGTGGAGATCAACGAACCAGGTGCGCATCATCGCCCATCCTCCCGCAGGCGGTCCAGCTCCCACAGAGCGAGGGCGTACAGCGTCTTGGCGTCGCAGATAAGGCCCTGGCGCACCTTTTCCTGCGCCTCCGCCCACGTGAGCAAAACCGGCTCGACGAACTCCCCGGCGTCGGGCCGCGCCACGCCACGGGTCAGCCCTTCGGCACGGTACAGGTGAACGATCTCGTTGGCAAACCCCGGAGAAGTGTAGAAGGAGGCCACGTGCGCCCAGCGTTCGGCAACATAGCCCGTCTCCTCCACCAGCTCCCGCTGCGCGCAGGCGGCCGGGTCTTCGCCCGGTTCCAACTTGCCGGCCGGGATCTCCCAGATCTCCCGTTCCAGAGGCTTGCGGAACTGCCGCACAAGGAGGATGCGGTCATCGGCAGTGCGGGCGAACACGGCCACGGCACCGGGGTGCTCGACCACCTCCCGCCGACCGGTGGACCCGTCCGGAAGGCGCACCTCGTCGAGACGCACACGAATGACGCGCCCGCTGTAAAGGAGTTGCGACGACACGGTGGGTTCAGCAAAGGACGACACGGCCACCCCTCCTCACGGTTCTCTTCTGCCCAAACGGTCCATACCAGTATACCAAAAGGGTTCGCGGAGGTGGGGGCGTGAAAATCACGTGCACATCGCGCTGTCTGCGCCTCGTTGGCCGGGCTTGGGAGATTCGCGCCGCTCTGCGCAGCCTGGGCGCGTCCAATCTGACCGTTGGCGAATTCCTGCACCGCATGACGACGTATGGGCGACGGTAACCGATGGAAACGGCAAAACCTCCCGTCCGATCCGGCACGGGAGGTTTTGTGCTTGTGGGGAGCCTCACCGTTTGGAGTTGCTGTGCAAGAACCGGCGGGCCACCACCTGGGCGGCGTGCACAAGGGTCTGGAAGAAGGGCGGGTCGTCGTCCGCCCTGCGCCCCATGGTGGTCACCAGAAGCGGATACGCCTCGAGGACAGCCGCCACGTCCTCGGCCGAAGGCAAGCCGGCGGTGACCACGACGTGGGACGTCCCGGCCGTTGCCGCCTGCAGCTGCCGGCGCACCCGCGCCCCAAACGGGCCAGGGAAAGCGGGTACCGGAACCCACGCCGGGGCCAGGGCCAGGGCCAGCGCCGTGGCCGTGTGGTGACTGAGCCCCACGTGGCGCGCGCGGGGGTCGACGCCCTGAATGCGCGGGACAAGCACGGGAATGCCGCCGAGGGCGGCGACACGGTTCACCCAGTCGCCGAGCTCCGTGGCGGTAGTGCCGTAGCGGCTGTTCGTGCCGACAATGCCGGGTCCCATGGCGACAATCGCCACGTCGGCATCCAGGGCGTACCGCGCGGCCAGAAGGCCGGAATGGGGGCTGACCGCCTCGACATCGCCGCCAAAGGCGTGGCCAACCGTCACCGTGCCGACCAGATCGCCCCGCGCGCGGAGGGCGGCGACGTGGCGGCTGAAGGGCAGCGGGAGAGCGCCGCCCTCGCTCATCACGTACGCCACGCGCACCTCGGGGGCGTAGCGGCGCAGGGCGGTCACCAGAACCGGCACCATGCTGTGCAGCTCGGCGAGGCATACGGGCATGTTGTTGAGGGGCCGCTCCCGACGCTCGGCTTCGTCGAGCTGCGGCCGCAGGGGATGGCCAGCTTCCTCCCAGTGGGGCAGCGCCATCTGCCACGGCGTATAACGGAGCTTGACAATGTGGCCAACCGGTGGCGGCCACAGGGAGGCCCCAGACACATGACCGGGTTCCCCCCGCGCCGCTGGCGGGCCCGGCACATCCTCCCCGGCCGGCGCCCCCGTCTTCCCCGCCACGGCGGCCACAAAATGGACCCCGCCGCTTCCCAATCCCAGCCGCACAGCCGTGACGTTGAGCAGTACGCGATCGCCCGCAGCGCACCGGCCGACCAGGTCCGGGTACGCGACGGCCGTCTCTGCTTCCGCCGACCCGTCCACCTGCACGGCCAACTCCTGCAACCCCCGCCGCTCGCCCCGTACCCCGACAACCGTCCCCCACGCCCACTGGATGGCCCCTCTCCGGTCCGCCATGCCGGTCCCTCCCCCATCGCCTTTTACGGCATGTTTACGACCGCATCGGCCCGGACTTTCCGGGGGAAGCGCCGGGCTCACCGCGCCTGGTCCACCCAAAGGCCAGCGCGGCCGTCACCCCGCTCACCAGCGCCGCCACCCCGTAGGCGCCCCGAATGCCCAGGATGTCGGCGACAAGCCCCATCCCCGCGACGGAAACGGCAAACGCCGCGTTCATCAGGATGCCATGGGCGGCCAGCACGGCGGGAAGAAGATGCGCATCCACGCTGCGCTGCACGAGGGTCCGCTGGGCGACATCGCGCAGCTGGAACGCCGGCCCCATGAGCAGGCAGAGGGTTAACGCTACGGCGGGGACGCTCGTGACGGCAAATCCCAGGGTGAGCAGGCCGACGAGGGCCGACCCCGCAATCATGCTCTCGAATAGGCGCCGCTCCACCCACCGCGCCGCCCGCCATACCAGCAGGCCGCCAAGGATCGTGCCCGCGTAGTAGCCGGCGTTGAGATACCCCCACCACTCCGCGCCGCGCCCCAGCGCCTGTTCCACGTAGACGAGGAGCAGGGCACCGATCCACACCCCGTAGACGGCATGTTCGGCCACGTCCATCGCCGTCACCAAGCGCAGCGTAGGCACGTGCCACAGCGCCGTCCATCCCGCCTTGGCCGCGCGATGCGGCTTGGGCGTAGACGGCGGCGCTGCAGACCTCTCTTGGGGTTCCCGAACACCGAAGAGGGCGAGCGTCGCCCCGGCGTACAGCGCGACGGCTCCCCACAACACCGCCACCGCCCCAAGCTGGGCCACGAGCACCCCGCCGGCCAGCCAGCCCACGAGCAGCACCATCTGGTCAACCGTAGCCAGCACGCTGTTGGCCTGCACCAGCTTCGTCTCCTCCACCAGTCGCGGCACAAGGGCGTTCCGGGCCGGCGTCGTCCATCCGTCCAAGAAGGCTGCCGCAAAGGTAAGGGCGTACCATCTGGCGAGGACGGCCGGATGGGGAGCCGCCAGCACCGCCGTCGCCGCGAGTGAGGCGAGGAAGAGCACCTGGCCGCCCTGGGCGGCGATGAGCACCGTCTGCAGGCGCATACGTGCCGCCACGGCGGGAAAGATCAGCCCCGCGGCCGCCCCGGCCACCACGCGCACCAAGGGATACAGGGCAGCAAAGGCGGCCGATCCGGTTGCGCGGTACACCAGCGTCACGACGGACACGACGGCCAGGGCGTCGCCGAAGTTGGCCGCCGCTTGGCCGGCAACCAGCGCGCGAAAGGCGGCCGGCACACCATCTCCTCCCTTGTCACCGATTCCGGCGGATCATTCGGCGCGCCGCACCCCACGGGCCACCTCCTGCACGATGGCCACAACCAGCTCGGCCGTCTTCACCAGCTCGGCGATGGGCATGCGCTCGTTTTTGGAATGGATCTCCTCGTACCCGACGGCCAGGTTGACGGTCGGCACCCCGTACCCGGCGATCACGTTGGCATCGCTTCCCCCGCCACTGGCCAATGTCTTCGGTGTGCGGCCGATGGCGCGGATGGCGCGCATCGCCGTCGCCACCACCGGATGGTCGTCGCCGTACTTGTAGCCGGGATACATCCGCTCCACGCGGAACTCGACCGTCGCCCCGTACTCCGCGGCCGTCTCCTCGAAGGCGCGGCGCATCGCCGCGATCTGCCGCTCCAGCTTCCCTTCATCCAGGCTGCGCGCCTCGGCCAGGATTTCCACGCGGTCCGGAATGATGTTCATCGCCTGGCCGCCAGCAAACTGCCCAATGTTGGCCGTCGTCTCGTGGTCGATGCGCCCGAGGGGCATGCGGGCAATGGCCTTGCTGGCCACCTGGATGGCGGAGATCCCCTCTTCCGGATTGACGCCGGCGTGGGCCGCCTTGCCGTGCACCACCACGTCGATGCGCGCGTGGGCCGGTGCCGCGGTGATGATCTCGCCCACCGGACCGTTGGAGTCGAGGGCAAAGCCAAACTCGGCTTTCAGGAGTTCCGGATTGAACGCCTTGGCCCCTTTGAGGCCCGACTCTTCTCCCACGGTGATGAGGAACTGCACCGTGCCGTGGGCGATGTTTTGCTCCTTCAGCACGCGGATGGCCTCCAGGATGGCGGCCAGCCCGGCCTTGTCATCGGCGCCGAGGATCGTCGAGCCGTCCGAATAGACGTACCCGTCCCGCACCACCGGCTTGACGCCTTTTCCCGGCTTCACCGTGTCCATGTGCGACGTGAAGTAAATCACCGGTGCATCAACCGTGCCCGGCAGCGTGGCCACGAGGTTGTTCGCCCCGTGCCCGGTTTTCACCGCCGCGTCGTCTTCTTCCACCATCAGGCCGAGGGAGCGAAACTTTTCTTTGAGAACGCGGGCAATCTCGCCCTCCTCGCCCGTTTCGCTGTCGATTTGCACCAGCTCCAGAAATTCGTTGACCAGGCGCGTTTCGTTGATCACGTTCCTCTCCTCCTCCATTCATCACCGCAACGTCGCGTGCACCTGTTCACCGTTACGATACCGCACGTTCCGGCAAAAGAAAATCCCCCGGGCCGGCCAAAGGAGAGAATCCCCGCTGCCTGCGCGATCGGATCCGCCCAAGAAAAAAAGCGCCCCTAAACGGGCGCTCCTTTTCCTCCAGACAAAAGCATCGGCCCCCTTCTTGGACTCCGCTAGCCCGTCACGCCGGCGCCGGGTTTCGACGAAAGCCGCTCCTTCTGCAGCCGTTCACGGAACGCGCGCGTTTCGGCCACCACGACACCGGAGAGCGCCAGCAGGGCGATCAGGTTCGGCACGGCCATCAGCCCGTTGAACACGTCGGCAATGCTCCACACGAGGTCAAGTTTCACGACCGTGCCCACAAAGACAGCGACGACCACCGCCCAGCGGTACCACAGGATCCGGCGGGTGCCGAAGAGGTACTCGAAGCACTTCTCGCCATAGTACGACCACCCCAGCACCGTCGAGTAAGCGAAGAGGATGAGGCCGATGGTGACAACCCACTTCCCAAAGCCGGGCAAGAGGGCGTTGAACGAGGCCGACGTGAGGCTGGCGCCGGACAGGTTACCGTCAGCGTACAAGCCGCTCATGACCAAGACGAGTCCGGTGACGCTACAGACGACGATGGTGTCGAG
>PKQU01000004.1 GCA_017577925.1 Bacillota bacterium | reverse complement strand
GAGCTCCGCCTGGGTCTCTTGCAGCTCCCGTTCCCGCTGGAGCAGGCGCTGTTTCCGCTCCGACGGGATCGAATCGGGACCTTCTCCCGTTAGGGGAGTCGGCGCAACATCCACCGGGCTGGTTGGCAGAAACGCGGAGGCCGAGGGGGCTTCCATGATCGCGTCCGACCTCTGGAATTCGGCCTGCAGGGACTGGGCGAACACGGCATATTTGTTTTGGTCAAGCTTGCTCAGCGCGTACATCACGACGAAAAAGATCATGAGCAAAGTGATGAGGTCGGCATACGTGATCAGCCAGCGCTCGAGGTTTTCATGCGCTTCGGGAGCTCTGCGCTTGCGCCGCATAGGTCTTCTCCTCCGTCTCTGCTTTGGACGGGATGTGTCCTTGCACGAACGCCGCCAGCTTCGTCTGGATGAGCTGCGGATGTTCGCCGGCTTGCAGGGAGAGGATGCCTTCCAACATCATTTCCAGTTCCAGCCGTTCTTCCTGCAGGCGGGCTTTGAGTTTGTTGGCGATGGGCAGATACAGCACGTTGGCGCTGGAGACGCCATACAGCGTGGCGATGAACGCCATGGCGATTGCCGGGCCGAGGTTGCTGGGGTCGTTGATGTTGCTGAGGACGTGGACAAGCCCCATCACCGTGCCGATGATGCCCATGGTAGGGGCGAACCCGCCGGCCGCCTCGAAAATGCGGACATAGCGGAGTTTTTCCTCTTCCTTCGTGTCGATGGTGAGCTCGAGAATCTGCTTCAGCGCTTGCGGATCGACGCCGTCAACGGCCATCATCAACCCTTCGCGCAGAAACGGGTGGGGATGTTCCATGGCGCGCGACTCGAGCGCGAGCAGCCCTTCGCGCCGCGCCACGGTGGCCAGCTCCACCAACTCCTCGATGAGTTGATGGAGATCCCGCTTGGGTTCCGTAAAGGCCTCTTTCAACACGCGCGGGATGTTTTTGAGCTGGGACCAGGGGAAGCTGACCGTGACGGCCCCGATCGTTCCGCCGAAGACGATGAGCGCTGCGGTCAGCTGAAAGAGTGAACTGACGTGACCGCCCTCGAGCACGAAACCGAGGACCAGCGAGGTGATACCAATGACAATGCCGAGCAGTGTGGTGCGATCCATTCCTGTCTGTTCCTCCCCTTGTTGCTGGTGATGTTGGGAAGGGCAGGCATCCCGATGCGGTCGGACGCTGTCGTACCTGCGAAGAAGGCCTTACTCTTTATATCGGTTTGCGAGGAGAAAAATTTTACGGGAAAATGGGGACACGGGAAAATGAGGACGATGACCCGATTGCGTGCTGCAGGAGGAGGGAAACCGTGTATCGTCCAGGGATCATCGCGTTGGGGATGGTTGCGCTGGTGCTGACCCTCGTTTGGGCAGGTGGCTTTGCCTTTGCCGTGTACGATGTGGTTTCCGCGCATCCGCCGGCGGCTCCGCCCGAGCGCCCCTCGTCGGCCATCTCGCCGGGTTCCGACACAGCTATTCGCCTGGTGGGGCTGGGGGACTCCCTGACGCGCGGGGCCGGGGATCCCGAAGGCCTCGGGTACCTCGGACGGTTGCGCCAGCAGGTGGCCGAGGCGCGAAAGCAGCCCGTGTACGTCCACAACCTGGCCGTCAACGGATACCGGTCGGACCAGCTTCTCAACCGTCTGCGGACGGAACCCGCCTTCCGCCAGACGGTCGCCCGGGCCGACCTGATCACGTTGTCCATCGGCGGCAATGATTTGCGCGTGGCCGCCCAGGAGACGGGGGTTGACCTGGCCCATGCCCAACGCGTTTTCGACGAGACTTTGGTGCGTGTGGTACAGATTGTGACGGAGCTGCGGGCGATCAATCCCCGCGCCCCGATTGTCTACGTCGGCCTGTACAATCCGTATGCGCGTTGGCCGGAGGGAGAGGCGATCACGGCGCTGATCGAGCGGTGGAACGCCGAAGTGGCCGCGCGGACGGCCCATATTCCCAACGTGGCCGTCGTGCCGCTCGTGGACGTGTTCCGGTTTCACCTCGACGAGTACCTGGCTGTTGACCGCTTTCATCCGAATGACGCCGGTTACGCCGCCATCGCCGAACGCCTCTGGCAGGTGGTGCGGTGAGAAGCATCGGCCAGCGAGGAGGGGAGCCCATGAACGCAGGCAAATCGCGCACCCCCGTTCTGTCCGTGCGGGGGTTGTCCAAGCGGATTGGCCGGCGCCCCCTTGTGGAGGGCGTGGAATTTGATGTGTACCCGGGGGAGGTGTTCGGGTTCCTCGGGCCCAACGGAGCCGGGAAGACGACGACCATCCGCATGCTGGTCGGGCTGATCCGTCCGTCAAGCGGATCGGTGACGATCGCCGGCTATGACGTGCACCGGCAGCCGGAGGAGGCCCTTCGCCGCATCGGATGCATCGTGGAGAACCCGGAACTTTACCCCTTCTTGACGGGGCGGGAAAACCTGCTTCACTTCGCGCGCATGATCGGCGACGTGTCCCTTGCGCGCATCGATGAGGTGGCGCGCATTGTGGGCCTGGAGCGGCGCCTTGACGACAAGGTGAAGACCTACTCCCTGGGCATGCGCCAGCGCCTCGGCATCGCACAGGCCCTCCTGGCCTGTCCGGAACTGCTCATCCTCGACGAGCCGACCAACGGCCTGGATCCGGCAGGGATCCGCGAAATGCGCGAGCTGATCCGGTCGCTGGCGGCCGAAGGCTTGGCCGTCTTCGTATCGAGCCATCTCCTGTCCGAGGTGCAGCTGATGTGCGACCGGGTGGCCCTCATTCACCGCGGGCGGATCCTGCGCGTCGGCCGGGTGGACGAGCTGTTGGCCGGAGAGGAAGGACGCGTGGTGTGGCACGTGGACAACGCCGAGGAAGCGCGGCGGGTACTGGCCGCTGTTCCGGAGGTGCAGGTGCTCGAAGGGGATGAGGGAGCGGCGGGCGGCGAGCAGGCCGTCGTGTGCCACATGCCCTATCACCGCATTCCGGAGGCCAACTGCCGGCTTGCCAATGCGCACGTGGCGGTTTACGGGATCGTGCGCAAGATCCCGTCGCTGGAAGAATGGTTCTTGCGCCTAACGGAGGGAGAGGGAATCGCGTGATGCTCGGTCTGGTGTACAACGAAATCCTGAAGGTGGTGCGGAAGAAGCGGTTTTATGTCGTGCTGGCCATCTTGGCCGTCCTGATTCCCGTGTTTACGTACGCCCAATACAAGACAACGGTGGAGCAGCAGGAGCGCCTGGGGACGAAGGACTGGCGGATCATCGTGCAGCAGGAGATCGTCGATCTGCAAAACCGGCTCACCAGCGCCCGCCTGTCGGACGAATGGCGGCGCCTCCTCCAGATTCGGCTCCAGCAACGGCAGTACTACCTGGAGCACGACATCAACCCCCTCGCCCCCGGGGCGGTGACCTTCGCCCGCGTCTTTTTGGAGCGTTCCGCGTCCCTCTTCGTTCCGCTCCTCGTCGTTGTTGTCGCGGCGGACATGGTTTCGGGCGAGCACACCGGGGGGACGATCAAGCTGCTGCTCACGCGCCCGGTGCGGCGGTGGAAAATCCTGTTGAGCAAATACCTGGCCCTGCAGCTTTTCGTGTCGTTGATCATCGCCGTGACGGTGCTGTTGGCGTACCTCATCTCCGGTGTGGTGTTCGGGTACGGCGGTTGGACGATGCCCGTTTTGACCGGTTTTCAAGTCACCGGCGAGGGGGTGCTGACCGATCGGGTCCACGTCCTGCCGCAGGGGCTGTACCTGCTGATGCAGGCGGGGCTGGTGTGGTATGCCACGGCCGTCGTGGCCACGCTGTCGTTTCTCTTGTCCGTGCTGCTGCGCAGCACAGCGGCGGCCATGGGAACGATGCTGTCCGCCCTCATCGCCGGTGTCATCCTGACGGAGATGGTCTCCTCGTGGCAGACGGCCAAATACCTGTTTGTGGTCAACCTGCAGCTGACGGACTACCTGGCGGGGAACGCCCCGCCCATTGAGGGGATGACCCTGCCCTTCTCCCTCGCCGTGCTCGGTGTTTGGGGGGCAGCCGCACTTCTTGCCGCGTTCTGGGTGTTCACCCGGCAGGACATGCTGACCTAGGCGGGCGCGGCATCATTTCTCCCGCTCGCGGTGTTCGGCGGCGATGTCCGGGTCCGGTTCGACGTCGGGCTGGGTACGGTACCAGTTGTTCAGATCGTTGATGCGGCTGGCGTAGTCGCACACCGCCGCCCACAGGCGGTCGATCTCCTCTTCCCGGTCGGCTGCGTGAAGCTGCGCCTGCAAGGCCTCGATTTTGGCTTCCAGCTCCTTGATGCGGTCGGGAATGGTACCGCGAATGCGTTCCCACTTTTCAAGAATGGCCTCGCGCTCTTCTCGGGTGTAGGCGGCCCACGGCTTTTCGAGGGCCGGCACTTCAATGCCCAGGCGTTTGTCTACCCGAAACACGTGCACGGTCGGTCACCTCACTTGGTTTCCCTCTCAGTGTACCAAATACCCCCACCGGTGGGGACGGCCGAAAACCGGCCGGCATATGGCCCAAAACGCACATTTATCCTTGACGCGCAGCCGTTCTCCGTGCCATACTAGTAACACGCACAAGGCGCTTCCTGCGATGTGCGTCACACCATTGTGTGTCTCGAACCACAGCCATGACAAAGGGAGTCTTACATCCGCTGGTGGACGCTATGCCGCCTTCGAGTGGACAGCGGAAGCCAGCGTGCGGACACCCACCTGCGGGAGAGCAGGTTCGGAGACAACAAGGTGGACGGCATGCGCGGGGGCGCCCGCCTTGTTTTGTTTCCTCTCTTGACAAGAGGCCGATCCTTTAGTACTTTTTGAATCAATCGAATACGCAAGCAGGAAAGCCCGGATCTCATCCAGAGCAGGCGGAGGGACTGGCCCGATGAAGCCCGGCAACCGGCGCGCCCGCTATGGCGTGCACGGTGCTAACTCCTGCGGAAGACGGGACAACCCGTTTTCCGAGAGATGAGAGCCGCGGAACGTCAACGCGTTGCGCGCCTCTCTCGGATACGGGAGAGGCGTTTTCGTTTTTCATCATCGTCGCGAAGCGGGGTAAGGACCATGACGAACGAGTGGGTTGTGGCCATCTATCAGGTGCCGGATGACGGCGACCTGTCCCGAAAGGCCGAGTCGATCGCCATGGGGCTCACGGTGGGTACCTGGACGGACCTTCCCGCCGCCCGTCGCGCGGAACTGGAGCCATACAAGGGCGTGGTAATGGACATCCGCCGCGGTCAGGTGGCCGCCGACGGCTCGCGGGTGGCCCATCTGGCGATCGGCTACCCGGTGCGGAACCTGCGCGCGGACATCCCGTCGTTGCTCACGACGGTGTTCGGCAAGCTGTCGATGGACGGGCGCATTCGCCTTGTCGACCTCAAATTGCCCGATACCTTCGTGCGTGCCTTTCCCGGCCCGCGGCTGGGGATCAAGGGCGTGCGTCAGCGGCTTGGGGTATGGGACCGGCCGCTCCTCATGAGCATCTTCAAATCGTGCATCGGCCTGCCCCTCGCCGAACTGCATGCGCAGTTTGTCGCCCAGGTGGAGGGCGGCGTCGACCTGGTGAAGGACGATGAGATCTTCTTTGTCGACGACCGGGCGCCCTTTTTCGAGCGCATCGCGCTCTTTCGCGAAGTGCTTGACGCCCATGAGGCGAAGACCGGCCGCCGCGTGCTATACGCCGTCAACCTGACCGGCCCGGTTGACGAGATGGTGGACCGGGCGCGGGAGGCCGTGCGGCAGGGGGCCACAGCCCTGTTGCTGAACGTGTTGCCGTACGGGTACGACATCCTGCAGCGCTTGCGCGAGGACCCGGAGATCACCGTTCCGATTCTCGCCCATCCGGCCTTGTCCGGGGCCCTGTACGCCTCACCGCACCATGGTATCGCGGCGCCGATTGTGCTGGGCATGCTCATGCGCCTGGCCGGGGCGGACCTGGTGCTGTTCCCGGCGCCCTACGGCACCGTTTCCCTCGCCGCGGCGGAAGCCTTTGCCCTGCGCGACCGTCTCGTCGAGCCCTTCGCCGGCCTGGCCCCGGCGTTCCCGGTGCCGTCGGCGGGCATTCACCCGGGCATGGTGCCGCGCCTGCTGGCCGACTTCGGCCTTGACCACGTGGTCAACGCCGGCGGTGGCATCCACGGCCATCCCGACGGGCCGCGCGGCGGTGGCGAGGCCTTTACGGCGGCCATCGAGGCGGCGGTGTCTGGAGTGTCGCTGGAAGAGCGGGCCAAGACGTGCCCGGCGCTGGACAAGGCGCTGGCCAAATGGGGGGTGCTGGTATGATGCTGCCGCCTTTGGAGGGCCGCGCGCCGGTGTTGTTTGTCGACTTTGACGGCACCATCACCGAGCGGGACTGCATCGTTGCCATCATGGAGGCCTTTGCCCCGCCCGGGTGGGAGGCGATCAAGGACGCCATTCTTGCCCGGCGGATCAGCGTGCGCCAGGGCGTGGGCGAGCTGTTTGCCCTCCTGCCCAGCGCCAAACGTGACGAGATCGCCGCGTTTGTCCGCCAGACGACGCGCATCCGTACGGGGTTTGACCGCTTCGTTGAGTATGCCGCGGCGCGGGGCGTGGAATGGTACGTGACCAGCGGGGGGATTGACTTCTTCGTTTACCCGCTGCTGGCCCCCTTTCGCATTCCCCGGGAGCGGATCTTCTGCAATGGGAGCGACGTTTCCGGCGAGCGGATCCGCATCACATGGCCTCACCCGTGTGACGAGGCGTGCACCAATGATTGCGGGCTGTGCAAGGTGTCCATCATCCGCCGCTTTGACCCGGCGCACCATTACCGGATCGTGGTGGGGGACAGCGTGACCGACCTGGCCGGGGCCCGGCTGGCCGACCTGGTGATCGCGCGCGATTACCTGCTGGAGCGGTGCCGGGAGCTCGGGCTGCCGCATGTGCCCTTTGCCACCTTTGACGACGTGGTGGCGGTTCTTGCGCGGCTGCTTGACGCTGCACCGTTGCAGTGTCCAGGCGGCAAGGGGGAGGAGGGGAAGGTCTCGTGAGCGGAGCGCTGACGACGGAGGCGCGGCAACAGGCGTGGATGCGCCTGGCTGCCGTCAAGGAACAGTTCGCGGCGCGGGGCTGGTTTCCGGCCACCAGCGGGAACCTCTCGCTGAAGGTGCAGGAGGACCCGCTCGTGTTCCTCGTGACCGCGAGCGGCAAAGACAAGACGGAATCGGGACCAGACGACTTCCTGCTGGTCGACGGTGACGGTCAGCCCGTGGAGGCGACGGCGAATCGCCCCTCGGCCGAAACGCGCGTGCACGCCGCCCTGTACCGCGCCTTCCCGGAGGTGGGTGCCGTCTTTCATGTGCACACAGTGGCCAACAATGTCATATCGGAACTCTACTTTTCACGGGGCCGCGTTCGCATTGGGCCGCAGGAACTGATCAAAGGTCTGGGCATCTGGGACGAGGACGCCGTGATTGAGGTGCCCATCGTCGAAAACTTCGCCGACATTTCCCGCTTGGCTGAGGCGGTGGCCCGGGTGGCCAACCCGCGCGTGCCGGGGGTTCTGATCCGCAACCACGGCATTTATGCCTGGGGGGAAAGCCCCCTCGCGGCCAAGCGCCACCTGGAAGCGTTCGAATTTTTATTTCAGTACTGCCTGGCGCTGCTGCAATGCCGGGCGGCGCTGGTCGGCGTCTAGCGCGCCGTTACCCGAAACGAGCGCATCCATAACTTGAAAAGGAGGCAGTTTCGCATGGCCATTCTTCGCGTGCGCAAAACGGGAGAAACCATTACGGGGGCCGAAAATGTGCGAGCCTTCCTCGATCGGCAAGGGGTTCTGTACGAACGCTGGGACACGGGGAAACTGCCGGCCCATCTGCGCGGCAAGTTCAACCTGACCGATGCCGAAAAAGACGAAATCTTGCGCGCCTTTGACGCGGACATCCGTTCCCTGGCCGAACGCCGCGGCTACGTCAAGTGGGACGTGGTGGCGCTGTCCGAGGCGACGCCCAATCTCGAGGAGCTGTTGCGCACCTTTGCCCAGGTGCACACCCACACCGAGGACGAGGTACGCGCCATCGTCGCCGGGAGCGGCGTGTTCGTGATCAAGGGCCCGGGCGACACGGGCTATTTCGACTGCGAACTGGAAGCGGGTGACGTCATTTCCGTCCCGGAGCGGACACCGCACTTTTTCACCCTCACCGACGAGCGGCGCGTCGTGGCCGTGCGGCTGTTTATCGATCCGTCGGGCTGGGTGGCCCATCCGTATGAAGACCCGGAGTTTGCGGCGACAAGCCCGACGGCGTAAGGGTTCGGCTTAGCGCCTCGTTGTCCCTCCGGGAAAAAACCCGCCGCGTCGGTTGAGCTCCGGCAGCGGGAGGAAGCGAACCAATCCTTCGGCCCAGGGGTCGCGCAAGGCCACGAAGACCGTGCCCCCGTCCCAGCGGTGGAAGCCGTCAAGGGAGTAGAAGGCGGTCACGGTTCCCGCATACAGCGAGGCGGCATAGCCGGTCCAGGGCAGGGGGCGCCGCGGATCAAAGTCTGTGGCCTGCGGATGCGCGCCAGGCTTTCGGCCAGCCACCGCTGCCAGCGCGTCGCCGTCCGGCCGCTTTGCCCGGCGCGCCGCGTCGAGCACGGATAGGCGGTATCCCGGGACCTCCGGCGGTGTAAAATGCGCCGGCACCGGGAGGGTTTCACCGGTTACCGGGTCGACCGCGGTTTCTCCGGCGCGCCAGAAGCTTTCCAAGCCGCCGTAAACCTTTTCCGCCGCCTTCGTCCAGGGGACCGGGGTGGCGGAGGAAGGGGCGTCGAAGGGCACAGGGGTGCCCACGCCGTATTCCAGGACGGCAACGGCAAACGGCGCATGGGCGTCTTGCCTCACGATGGCGTACACGGGCGCCAGGTGGGCCCTAGGGGTGGCGGGCGGCGACGGGGGCGCCGGTTGAAGGCGCAACCGGTACGTGTGGGCCGGGTGGGCCAGCGGCTCCACAGCCACGGCCGACGCGGCGGAAAGGGGAAAAAACCGGGGATCGGAGCGGGCGAGCTGTGCGGTCCATCCCTGCAGGAAGGCGGTGAGGGCCTGCTGCTTGGGGATAAGCGGCTCGCCCGTTCCATGTTCGGCGACCAGTGTCCAGGCGGCGAACGCGAGCAGCGCGGCGAAGACCAGTGCCCGGCCCCACGGCGGGCGATGGGGCCTGAAGGGGTTGAAGACCATCGCGGGCCACCTCCCGACAGTTTGGCTCCATTATAGGCGGCCGGAGCTGCGAGAGATGTCGGGAGCTGTCAGGTGTCCGCCGCAAGTTCTCCCCTTTCGTCTGCCGTTGCGACAGGGGTAGACAGGTAAAAGAGCCCCGCGTTGACCACGTCGACTTCAATGCGCGGCGTAAACAGGGCCTGCAGTTCGTCCAGCCGCTGCTCCAGCTCGTTGCGCCGTTCTTCCGGAGGGTTCTCCCCGTAGTACGCCCGCAGCAGCGCCTGTTCCTCGGCCAGGCGCGCCAGGGCGTCGCGCGCCCAGTGGTTATCCTCGGCGGCAACGGTTGCGGTGACCGCCGCCTCAGCCCGATCGACCGCTGCCTCCAGCGTCAGGCTCCAGGGTGCCACTACGGTGTGGGGCGGCATGACGGGCGTGAAGGGTCGCGCGGCGATGCGCGGATAGAAGCCTTGGGCGACTTGGCCGGTCTCGAGGTTGACGCCGACGGGCAGGAGGCGCTCTTTCTTGCGGTCGCACCGGAAGCTGATGCGATAGTTGATCGCCAGCCACGGGACGAGGCGGACGGCCGGCTCCGATGCGGGGCTTGTTGCCGGCACTTCGTACAGCCGGACGAACCGTCCCCGCTTTTGCGCGGAGCGAAAGAGCTGGGCAAGGCGCATCGATCCAAAGGTGATGGGTTCGCCGCGACCGTCGGGCGGCGGGCGGTCGGGGTCGAACACCAGTGTCAGCACGGCCGGAACGGGTTCGAGGCCGAACTGCTCCACGTAGCTCCAGTAGAAGGGCCGGTTCATCAAGTCCTTGTCCATGTCCGGGGTGAGGCGCACCCGGACATAGGAGGGGGTGTCCTCCAGGATTTCCCCGCCCATTGCGGCGATGTAGCGGCGGACAAAGGCGGTCACGCGCGCGTGCTCCACGGCGTCATCCCCCCGTTTCCGCTGTCGCACCGGTCCACGCGGAACCAGCCGTCTCCCGCGCCCTGGCCAGCGCCTCCCCAAACCGGCGCAGTTTCTCGGCCGCTTCGCGGTCGTCTTTGGAGCGGAGGACGATGTCGGCCAGGGTGCGGTCGAAGGTTTTGCTGAGGTTGGCCTGGGACACGATGGCGTCCAACTCCCCGACCACGAGTTCAAAGAGGCGGATCTTTTCCGTCAGCAGGTTGAGGATGTGTTCCTCGATCGTGTCCTTGGTGGCGAGGTTGAAGATCGTCACGTCGCGGGTCTGGCCGAGGCGATGGATGCGGCCGATGCGCTGCTCGACGCGCATGGGATTCCACGGCAAGTCATAGTTGATCATCTGGTGGCAGAACTGCAGGTTGATCCCTTCCCCGCCGGCCTCGGTGGCGATGAGCACGCGGGCGCGGTTTTCGAACAGCATGCGCATCCAGTCCTTCTTGTTGCGCCCAAATCCGCCCCGAAAGAGGACGGTGGTGATGTCCTGCTTGGCCAGTTCGGCCTGCAGGAATTCCTGGGTTGCCCGGTATTCGGTGAACAGGATAACCTTGCCGTCGAGGCGGCGCAACAGTTCTACCACCTTGCGCGCCTTGGTGTGCGTGTTGACCTCCTTGGCAAGGAGGAGGAGTTCGCGCAGGCGGCGCTTGAGTGGCGAACCGTCCTCGGCCCGTTTGTACCACTTGAAAAGGGAAACCATCGCCGCGTCGCGGGAGGAGCAGACTTCCCGCTGCAGGGTGAGCAGGGTGAACGCGCTGCGCAGCGAGCGGGTTTCTTGGGCCCGCTCACGCACAAAGTTGGTGACGGCGTCGTACAGTTCCCGTTCCTTTGGGGACAGCTCGAGGGCCAGGGTTTCCACGTGGCGTTTGGTGAAGGCGATGCCGCCGTCCGCGCGCCGGTTACGGATCATCACCTTGCCCAGATCGGCGCGCAGCTTTTCTTCGTTTTTGGGCAGGCGCTTGTGGACGACGTAATTCTGGGCAAAGGTGGCGTCGTTCCCGAGATGGCCCGGTTTCAAGAGGGAGATCATGTTGAAGAGTTCCGTCAGGTCGTTCTGAACGGGTGTGGCGGTGAGGAGCAGGCAGTATTTTTTCTTGATGGCGTTGACGAAGGCCCAGTTTTGGGTGCGCGCGTTCTTCAGCTTGTGGGCCTCGTCGACAATCAGCATGTCGTAGGCGATGTCGAGCACCTGCTCGCGATGGGGCGCGCGCTTGGCCGTGTCGAGGGAGGCGACGAGGATGTCGTACTGGCGCCACATGTAGGCTTTCTTTTGGGCCACGGCGGGGATGGCGAACTTCTGGTTCAGCTCCGCCGTCCACTGCGTCACGAGGGACGACGGCACGAGAATGAGTGCCTTCTTGACCAGCCCCCGTACCAGGTATTCCTTCAGCACCAGCCCGGCTTCGATGGTTTTGCCCAGGCCCACTTCGTCGGCCAGGATGGCCCGTCCGCGCATCTCGTTTACCACGCGGCGTGCCGTTTCCACTTGGTGGGGCAAGGGGGTGAAGGCGTGAAGGTGCCGCAGGCACTCGAGGTCGTCAAACGAGGGGACCAGGGTGGCCTCGGCGGCCTCGTAGGCGAGTTGAAACAGGGCCCAGGTGTCCCAAGGGGAATCGGCGCGCACGCGCGCGGAAAACTCCTCCAGCCACTTGCGGTCGAAGATTGGGCGGATGCGCATCACGTGAGCACCTCCCGTTGTGCGGGAAGTTCTTTGCTGCCCGCCGCGGGTTGTGATAGGATGAAATTAGTATGGCTAATCGGGAAAATTGGCATACGGCGGAGGATGGCAGGGGGAGAGACCGCCTATGTGGCGGCGCCGAAGGAGCAAGCCCGGCAAAGTCGCGACCGGGTGAATCTCTCAGGCAAAAGGACTCCTGCCGGACGCAACTCTGGAGAGTGTCCGCCAGCGGGCGGGCCGCCAAAGGGGGAATCCCGCGTGGGTACGCGGGAGACACTCTCAGGTCAACGGACAGAGGGAAAGCGCGCACGGCCCTGTCGTGTGCCTTTCGCTCTTTTTTGTTTCCTGAAGAGTGGAAACGCTTTTCTTCGGGTACGATGGATATGACCAAAAGGGAGGTGCGGCGATGGCCGAACTGAAGCGTACGCCCCTCTATCCGGTGTACGCCAAGCACGGGGCGAAGACCATCCCCTTCAGCGGTTGGGAGCTGCCGGTGCAGTTTACCAGCATTCTGGAGGAACACCAAGCGGTGCGCAGCCGCGCAGGCCTGTTCGACGTGTCGCACATGGGTGAGATCGAGGTCAGCGGTCCCGATGCGCTGGCGCTCATCCAGAAACTTACAACCAACGACGCGTCGGTCCTCGCAATCGGCCAGGCCCAGTATAGCCTCATGTGCTATCCCGACGGTGGGACGGTGGACGATCTCCTCGTCTACCGTCTCGCCGAGGACCGCTACCTGCTTGTCGTGAACGCCGCCAATACCGACAAGGATGTCGAATGGATCCAGAAGCACGCCGAGGGCCACGTGACGGTGACGAACCGCTCGGCGGAAATGGCCCAATTGGCCTTGCAAGGCCCGCTGGCCGAAACGGTGCTGCAAAAGCTGACCGACGTTCCGCTAGCGGAGCTGGCGCCGTTCCGCTTCGTCCAGGAGGCCACGGTTGCCGGCGTCGAGACGTTCATCCTCTCCCGAACCGGCTATACCGGGGAAGATGGGTTTGAGATCTACCTGCCGAACGAGGGAGCCATTCCGTTGTGGGAGGCCGTCCTGGAGGCAGGGAAGGACGCCGGGGTGCTGCCCTGTGGCCTGGGGGCACGGGATACCCTGCGCTTTGAGGCGCGGTTCCCCCTCTATGGCCAGGAGCTGGGTCCCGACATCTCGCCCATCGAGGCTGGCGTGGGGTTCGCCGTCAAGATCGACAAGCCGGTCGACTTCATTGGCAAGGAAGCCTTGAAGGCGCAAAAGGAGCAAGGTCCGCCGCGGAAATTGGTCGGCCTGGAGATGGTCGACCGCGGCATCCCGCGAACCGGCTATCCGGTGTATGTCGGCGACGAGCCGGTGGGGCGGATCACCTCCGGAACGCAGTCGCCGACACTGAAGAAGAACGTGGGCCTTGCGCTGATAAAGGCGGAACACGCCGCCGTGGGCACCGAGGTATGCGTAGACGTGCGCGGCAAAAAGCTCAAGGCCGTCGTGGTGAAGACGCCGTTCTACCGGCGTCCCAAGGCGTAGGGAAGCCGGGAACCATAATGCGCGAGGAGTGAGGGGGAAACACCGTGAAGTTCCGGTACCTGCCCATGACGGAAGACGACAAGAAGGCGATGCTGGCCACGATTGGGGTGGAATCCGTCGAGGACCTGTTTGCGGACATTCCGCAAGCGGTGCGGTTTACCGGGCGGCTGAACCTCCCCGAACCGCTGGCCGAGCCGGACCTTGTGCGCCACATGCGCGCGCTGGCGGCGAAGAACACGACGCTGCACCAAATCGTGTCTTTCCTCGGGGCCGGCGTCTACGAGCACTACATTCCCAGCGTGGTGCACCATGTGATTTCCCGCTCCGAGTTCTACACGGCCTACACCCCATACCAGCCGGAGATTAGCCAAGGGGAGCTCCAGGCCATCTTCGAGTTCCAGACGATGATCTGTGAGCTCACCGGCATGGACGTGGCCAACTCTTCGGTGTACGACGGGTACACCGCCATCGCCGAGGCGGCCAACCTGGCCTTTGGGCACACCAAGCGGCCCAAGATGGTGGTCTCCCGGACGGTGCACCCCCAGGCCCGCGAAATCCTGCGGACGTACGCCAAGGGGCTGGGCTTTACGGTGGTGGAGGTGCCGGCCAGGGATGGCTTGACCGACCTGGAGGCCCTGCGCGAGGCGGTGGATGGCGAAACGGCGGCGGTGATCGTCCAGTACCCGAACTTCTTTGGCTGCATTGAGGACCTGTCGGCCATCGCGCCGATTGCCCACGAGCAGGGGGCCCTCTTTGTGGTCAGCGCCAATCCGCTCGCCCTGGCCATCCTGGAGCCGCCGGGGGCGTTCGGGGCGGACATCGTCGTCGGCGACACCCAGCCGCTGGGCATCCCTCCGTCCTTCGGCGGTCCGCATTGCGGGTATTTCGCCGTCAAGAGCGCGCTGGTGCGCAAAATCCCCGGCCGTATCGTCGGGCAGACGGTGGACCGGGAGGGGCGGCGCGGTTTCGTGTTGACCCTTCAGGCGCGCGAGCAGCACATTCGCCGCGAGAAGGCCACCTCTAACATCTGTTCCAACCAGGCCCTCATGGCCCTCGCTTCGGCGGTGTTTCTCAGCGCCCTTGGCAAACGGGGCTTGCAGGAGTTGGCCCTTCTGAACGTGCACAAGGCGCACTACGCGAAACAGCAAATCGAGCGGCTCCCCGGGTACGCTGTTCCGTTTTCGGCGCCGTTTTTCAACGAGTTCGTCGTGAGGACGCCTCGTCCGGCCCGCGACGTGATTCAGGCCCTGCTCGCGAAGGGGATTCTGGCGGGCTACGACCTTGGGCGTGACGATCCGCAGCTGGAGGACCACCTGCTCGTCGCCGTCACCGACGCCCGGACGAAGGCGGAGATCGACCAATTCGCGCGCGAGCTGGAGGGATTGGCATGAGTGTCACGAAGGAGCAAACGGGCAACGCCGACATGCCGCTGATCTTCGAGCGCTCGAAACCGGGCCGCATCGCGTATAGCCTGCCCGCCCCCGATGTCCCCGAGGTGAACGTGGCCGACGTGATTCCTCCGCATCTTTTGCGCCGGACGCCTGCCGAGCTTCCGGAAGTGTCGGAGCTGGACCTCATCCGCCACTACACCGAGCTGTCGCGGCGCAACCACGGCATTGACATCGGGTTTTATCCGCTCGGTTCGTGTACGATGAAATACAACCCGAAGGTGAACGAGGATGTTGCCCGCCTGCCGGGGTTCACCGAGGTCCACCCCCTGCAGCCGGAGGAGACGGTGCAGGGGGCCCTGGCCCTGATGTGGCACCTGCAGGAATATCTGGCCGAGATCACCGGGATGGATGCCGTGACGCTACAACCGGCTGCCGGTGCCCATGGTGAGTGGACGGGGCTGATGATGATTCGCGCCTATTACGAAGCGCGGGGGGAGAAACGGACCAAGGTGCTCGTCCCCGACTCGGCCCACGGGACCAACCCGGCCAGCGCCACGGTGGCCGGGTTGGAGACGGTCACCGTTCCCTCGAACGAACGCGGACTGGTGGACTTGGAAGCCTTGAAACGCCTTGCCGACGAAAACACCGCCGCCCTGATGCTGACCAACCCCAACACGCTGGGGCTGTTTGAAGAGCAGATCGTGGAAATCGCCAAGATTGTCCACGACGTTGGTGGCCTTCTGTACTACGACGGGGCCAACGCCAACGCCATTATGGGCATCGCCCGTCCCGGCGACATGGGCTTTGACGTCGTGCACCTCAACCTGCACAAGACGTTTACCACCCCCCATGGAGGCGGGGGGCCGGGGGCGGGGCCGGTCGGCGTGAAGAAGGCCCTCATCCCGTTCCTGCCCGTCCCGGTGGTAGTCAAGGAGGGCGACCGCTACCGGCTCGACTACGATCGCCCGCAGTCGATCGGGCGCGTCAAGGGCTTTTACGGCAACTTCGGCATGCTTGTGCGGGCCTACGCCTACATCCGCACGATGGGCCCCGACGGCCTGCGACAGGTGGCGGAGAACGCTGTGCTGAATGCCAACTACCTCATGCGGCGCCTCGCCCCCTACTTTGACCTGCCCTACGACCGGCATTGCAAGCACGAGTTTGTCCTTTCCGGGCGCCGCCAGAAAAAGCTGGGCGTCCGCACGCTGGACATGGCCAAGCGCCTTCTGGACTTCGGGTTTCATCCCCCCACGATCTACTTCCCGCTCATTGTCGACGAATGCCTGATGATCGAGCCGACGGAAACGGAGTCGAAGGAGACGTTGGACGCGTTTGCCGACGCGATGATCCAGATCGCCAAGGAAACCGAGGAAAATCCGGATATCGTCTTGAGCGCGCCGCATACCACTGTGGTAAAACGGCTCGACGAGGTGAGGGCGGCGCGAAAACCCATCTTGCGCTGGCGAAAGTCTGAGCGGTAAATTGGAAGTGCACAACCGAATGCCAAAAACCCCGCGCCCACCCGGGTGACGGGGTTTTTTGCCCCACTTGTGTATCAGTCGCGTGAAAGGGTGACATCATGCCGTCTTTCCGCGCAACGGTTCACGTGCTGTGGCAGAACCGGGCGTTCCGCCAGTTTTGGGCGGCAAGTACCGTTGCCATGTTGGGCCACCAGCTGTCGTGGGTGGCGCTGGCCTGGTTCACGCTACAGCAGACCAACTCGTCATTGGCCATCGGCGGGTTGATGGGGATGTACCTTGTCATGTCCGTCGTGGCCAGTCCGTTGGCCGGATACCTCTTTGACCGCTATGCACGAAAACGCCTTCTCGTAGTCGATCACGTTGCCCGCGGTTTCCTGTATGCCCTCGTTCCGTTGCTCCATTGGACCGACCTGCTGTCCTATCCGCTCCTCGTGTTCCTCCTCTCGCTTGCCGGCCTTCTTGCTCCTTTGTCGACCGTTGGCAGCCAATCGGTGTTGCCTAACTTTGTGCGGGCCGACCAGTTGGAAGCGGCCAATGCCTTCAGCCAATTGTCCTGGCAGCTGGCAGTTCTCGTCGGCCCGGCTGTCGGCGGCGCCCTCACCGGCCTCGTCGGCGCGCCGGGCACCATGCTGGTCAACGCCGCCCTGTTTGTCGTGCCGGCGGTGATGTTGACCGCTATTCCGGCAAAGGTGTTTGAAGGCCGGCAACGCGAACGGGACTGCGGGCGGGCCGACCGCGTTTCCTTCCGCGATGGGCTGCGGTTTTTCCTCGCGTCGCCGGCGCTGGTGGCGCTCACGTTGGCCTCGCTCCTGTTCAACTTCGCCTATGGTCCCCTGGAGCCGGCGCTTCCGGCGCTGGTGCGCGATGACTTGCGCGCCGGGCCGGAGACGCTGGGGCTGTTGTGGTCGGCCCTCGGCATCGGAACCATTGTCGGTACCGCTTTGTGGACGCGGTGGCCCCAGCGGTGGGAACCCGCCCACACGCTTGGCGGTGTCATGGTGGCCTGGGGGATCTTCACCGGGGCGCTCTTCTGGGCTGACGATCCCGTTTCGGGTATGGTCCTGCTCTTTCTGGCCGGGCTGACGGTATCCCCGTACAACGTTGTCGCTGTCACGCTTGAGCAGCGCCTCGTGCCGCCACACCTGCGCGGCCGGGTCTTCGGTCTCACCACGAGTCTGGAGCAGGTCGGCCTGCCGCTGGGCATGCTCGTCGGGGGATGGCTGGCCTCCACCCTGGGCAACCGGGAAACCCTTCTCCTTGCCGGCGTTGTCTGTGCCGCGGTCGGAGCGGCTGTGATGATGAGCCCATGGCTGAAAGGGGGATGGGAAAAAGGGGAACGAGGGGCGGATTCCCGTGCTGCGCAGGCGCCGAGAAAAGGGTGGGCGTGAGCGCCTGCCGAGAAGCGTAAAAGCGCGCCGCCGGGCGATCAATGCCGGCGGCGCGCAAACGTGCAGGGAACGGGTCAGTCCTCGAGGAGGTTCATGATGTCCTGTTTCACGGCTTCTTCGTCGAAGGTGTCGCCCATGCCGTAGATCTTGCGGATGTTGTGATCGCCGTCGACGAGATACGTGCGGTTGGAGTGGATGACGAGGTCCCCTTGCCTCTGGACCACAAACCCAAACCCGTTGGTGATTGACTTGGTTGCTTCCGCCGAACCGCGCAGGAAATACCAACCGCTGAGATCGGCCTCAAATTTCCCGGCGTACTCCTTTAACGCGTCGAGCGTGTCACGTTCCGGATCGATGGTGATCGTCACGAACACAACGTCGCGGCCAAAAATCCCCTCGCGTTTGAGCTCATTTTGCAGCTTGGCCATTTTCGCTGTCGTGGGCGGACACACGTCGGGGCAGCGGAGGTAGATGAAGCTGACGAGTTTGATCTTTCCATCCAGATCGCGCAGCGAAAGGGATTGACCGTCAACCCGGGTCAGGGTCACGTCCGGCACGCGCCCGATGACGGGCAGCCGGCTTGAGCCCCACCAGATGTTGTAGGCGATGCCGCCAACGACGGCGAGCACCAGGACGCCGGCGAGAAGGGCGAAGCGGTAGTTTCGGAACCAGGTGGCCACGGAGCGGATCCCTCCTTTTGCGTTAAACAGTGGTGATCCCATGGCGATCCCACGCCGTTGCGAAGGATGTCCCACGCCTGTGCATCGCGGGACACCCGATTGATTCTATCCTTGATTGTAGGCGTGAAAACACGCGTGGATATGACACAAAGGGGCTATTTTGTGACCAATTCGTGGCAGACGAAACCGAACGGAAAGGGGAAAGGAAAAAAGCGGGCCTCCACGTTGAGGCCCGCCTTTTGTTTGTCAATCGCGCGTGGCCAGTTTCGATGAGTACCAGAAGATGCCGAGCGTTACCGCCATGAAGGCGAAAACGCCTAGCGCAAAGCCAATGAGCGCCATTCCCCGTCCCTCCTTACTTGCCGAATCCGGCGGTCAGCTTCGTGCCGCACCACTCGGCGAACGCTTCCACCGTCACCACATCGGTGATGACGAAAATGGCGAGGCCGGTGATGGCGGTGTAGAGCCACACGCTCATGCCGGTTGGCACGAGACGCTTAAGCGCTTGCTCCTTCCCGGCAAAGGCGAAGACCAACGCCACGGCGAGCAGGATGAAGTTGAACAGCCCGAGCAACCAGTGCAGTCCGTAGACGGTCAAGTACGCCGTCCACACTGCTTTGCCGAGGCCGGCCATTTCCAGAACCAGCTGCCCCCCCAGCACGGCGTAGGCCAAGGCGAGCAGCGTGGCCAATGCAAGGGTCACGATGAACGCGCCGTTCATCCGTTTGCGGAAAGCCTGGCCGGCGATCAGCGCCAGCACGGCAGAACCGAGGAGGATCAGGGTGTTCAGGTAGGGAAGGTCCCCCGCTTTTCCGGCAAAATCGACGTTGAACACCTCCGGCGACCAGCCGCGCAGGTAGACGTTGGCGGCGACGAAGGTGCCGAAGAAGAAGGTGAAGGCGATAATCCCGAGCCAGGTGGCGAGTTGGGCGTTGTCCTTGATCCCCGTGCCCGGCGTGTAGTCATGCATGGCGTGCTCTCCCTCCTTCGCGACAAATGCGTCTCAATTGACCATCCGCCACAGCGAATCGACGAAGATGAGAGCAAGGATGGCGTTCAAGTAAACCAGCGAGAAAGCGAACATTTGCTTGGCCCAACGCAGGTCGTCATGGACGTGAAAACCGCGCAATGACATCACCAGGTACGCCAGTCCCAAGAGGGCAGCACCGATGAAGTAGAGCTTCCCGACGACGCCAAACCCATAAAGGAAGAAGGAGGCGGGAATCATGGCTGCGACGTACTGGAGAATCTGCCGCTTGGTCGCCGCAAACCCGGCGACGACCGGCAGCATGACAAACCCGGCGGCGCGATAGTCATCCGCACGCAACATGCCGAGCGCGAGAAAATGCGGCGGTTGCCAAAGGAACATCAGAACAAACAGCACCCACACTGCGGGATGGTCGAGCGTTCCCGTAACCGCGCTCCAACCGATCATGGGCGGGATGGCACCCGAGATGCCCCCGATCACCGTGTTCAGTGTCGACGTGCGCTTGAGCCACGCCGTGTACACCCAGACGTAAACGAACAGGCCAGTGAGGGCAAGCAAGGACGCGACCGGACTGGCGAACAAGGCCAGTATCGTGACACCGGCAATTCCGAGCGCCGCGCCCAGCCGCCAGGCCACACGGGGCGCGAGGCGGCCGTCGGGCAAGGGACGGTTTTTCGTCCGCTCCATGCGCTGGTCGAAGTCGCGGTCGAGGTAATTGTTGAGGGTGCACCCGGACGCGATGACAAGCGCCGTACCCAACAGGGTGACGAGGAGCAGGGGAACGTCCGGCCATCCAGACTGTGTCGCGCTCCAGGCCAGCCAAAACCCTATGAACGTCGTCAGGAGGTTGGGTGCAATTAGGTTGGGCTTGGTGACCGCAAGATAATCCTTCCACGTTTGACGCTGAGGCATCGCACCGGGGCCTGTTTCCATGTCGGGGAACGTGTCCGCGTGGGGGTGGTAGCTGGCGCGTTGATTCATTACAAACCCCCCCTTTCACCGATTCGCGGCCGCGGTGCCGGAGACGGCCCGGACACCGCGGCGCGGTCAACCCGTCCAAACCGGCGGTTATCCCGAAAGCGGCCGGCTGCCGATGGTCTGCCCGTACTTCAGGCGCTTACGCGGCGCTTCCGGTTCGCCGTAGTCGTACGGCCCCCAAGTGACGACCGGAATTTCCTCGAAGTTTTCATGCGGCGGTGGCGAAGAGGTCTGCCACTCGAGGGTCAGGGCACCCCACGGGTTGGCGCTGGCTTTTGCACCGCGCACGGCCGACACGACCAGGTTTACGGCCAGCAGGATCGCACCCAGGCCCGTGATGTACGCCCCAATGGTGGAGAGCTGGTTCAGCAGGGTCAGGCTCGGATCATATGAGTAGTCGAAGTAGCGGCGCGGCATGTTCAGCATGCCCATGAAATGCATTGGGAAGAAGGTCAGGTTCACTCCGATGAAGAACAGGGCGAATGTCCATTTCCCGAGGGTCTCATTGTACATCCGCCCGAAGGCTTTCGGAAACCAGTAGTGCACCCCGGCCAGGATGGCCATCAAGCTGCCGCCGAGAATGACGTAATGGAAGTGGGCGACGACGAAGTACGTATCGTGAAGGTGCAGATCCAACGGCACGTTGGCCAGGTACAGGCCGCTCAAGCCACCAATTGTGAACAGGCCCACAAAGCCCAGCGCGCTGAAGAGCATCGGCGTCGTGAACTCGATTTGCCCGCGGTACAGCGTGGCCAGCCAGTTGAACACCTTGATCGCCGACGGCACGGCGATGATCATCGAGGTGACCATGAACGGTACCCCTTCGGAAAGTTGCATCCCGGCTACGAACATGTGGTGCGCCCAGACGAGGAAGCCGAGGAACCCGATGGCCACACTGGAGTAGGCCACGGCCTTGTAACCGAAGATGGGTTTGCGGGCGAAGACCGGGATGATTTCCGATACGATCCCCATCGCCGGCAGGATCATGACGTACACCGCCGGGTGGGAATAGAACCAGAACAGGTGCTGGTACAACATCGGGTCACCGCCGGCGGCCACATCGTAGAAGATCGTGCCGGCGTGCTTGTCCAGAAGCAGCGTCGTTACCGCGCCGCCGAGGGCCGGAACCCCGAACAGCTGGATGAACGCGGTCACCAAGGACGACCAGACGAACAGCGGCATGCGGGTAAAGGTCATGCCCGGGGCGCGCAGGTTGAAGATGGTAACGATGACGTTGATGGCCCCGAGGATCGACGACAGCCCGAGGATGTGCACGCTCGTAACCCACAGGTCAAGGCCGAGCCCCTTTGACTCAATGCTGTACGGCGGGTATGCCGTCCACCCGATGTCCGGCATATGGCCAATGAAGAAGCTGCTGAGGAGCACGAGACCGCCGAGTAGGAACAGCCAGTAGCTCAGCGCGTTCATGCGCGGGAAGGCCATGTCGCGGGCCCCGATCATGATCGGCACGAGGTAGTTGGCGAAGGCGCCGGTGAGCATCGGGATGACAAAGCCGAAGATCATGATCGTCCCGTGCATGGTAAAGAGCTGGTTGAACGTGTCGGGCGTCACCACGTCTTGCCCGGGCCAGAACAGCTCTGTGCGGATCACAAGTGCGGCGAGCCCGCCGAGGAACAGGAAGACGAGGGACGTGATGCCGTAGAGGATCCCGATCTTCTTGTGGTCGACGGTCAGGATCCATTCGCGCAGGAAGGAGGAACGATGTGCCGCCTCCACGATGATTCACCCCTTTACGTGTTTTGCTTGTGGCCGGCACGCGAACGGAGCGGGTTTACTTGAGCGACTTGATGTAGTCGACGAGAGCCTGCAGCTGTGCGTCGCTCAGCTGGGGATACGCCGGCATGGATGGGGCGTAACCCTTCACCACTTTGGCGTTGGGGTTGACGATCGACTCCTTCAGGTATTCGTCGTCCACCTTGACCTTGCTGCCGTCAACCAGCTCGCGTTCGGTGCCGTAGATGCCTTTCCACGTGGGACCGGCCAGTTCGCGGCCGTCGATGGCGTGGCAGGCAAGACAGCCGAACTGCTGGGCCAGCTGCTTGCCGTCAAGCGGCTGCCCGCTCGGGTCGACCTTGCCGCCGGAGGCCACCCATTTCCCGAAGTGCTCTTCCTTCATGACCAGCGCGTCGGACACCATGTTGGCGTGGGCCGTGCCACAGTACTCGGCGCACAGCACCTTAAATTTCCCTTCCTCCTTCAGCGGCTTTACCCACACGCGTGTTTCGCGTCCCGGAACCGCGTCCATCTTGATGCGCAGTTCCGGAATCCAGAAGCTGTGGATGACATCTGTCGAGGTGATGCGGAACAGAATGGGTTTGTCTGCGGGAAGGCGCAGGTCGTTTAGCGTCGTGAAACCGCCGTTGGGTCCGTCGGGGTAGGTGAACTCCCATTTCCATTTGCTTGCCGTGACCTGAATTTCGTAGGCGTCGGCCGGCGGCTTTTGCAGCGCATACACCATCTGCGCGCTGTAGATTCCCAAGACGACAAGGATGAGCGCGGGGATGACCGTCCAAATGATTTCCAGACGAGTGTTGCCATAGAGGCGAAGCCCTTGTTTCGTCGGATGCTTCCGGCGATACCGCACCAGAAAGATGAGCAGGAGCATCCACACCAGCAGGAAGATGACCACGGCAATGCCGGTGAGGATGTAGAACAGCACGTCGACATCTTTTGCCGTTTCACTTAGCGCGGCCGGTAAGAACAAGCTTCCTTCCACGGTTCCCACCTCTCTCTTATAAATTTTTAAGCCCGCTTCACCCCGAAATTTAGGACCCATACCTTTATTTAATCTTATCAAAATCGGGAAGCAAAGAGAAGTTCGTCGCCCGATGGTGTGACATTCGTCACACATTCGTCATACATATGGGCGTGCCGTTTCCGAGGCCGGTCCGGGAGTGGTTTTCCGTACGTGTCGTGCATACTTTCTGCCGCGGGAAAGCAGCCTAGGTAAATAGCCGACAAAATGGGAGGGAATGAAGGTGAAGGGACGGAGGCGTATGGGACGCCTGACGCTGTTCAGTGTCCTTGTCCTTTTCGTTGCCCTTTCGGCGTGCGCGCCGGTGCCGTCGCGGGAGGAAACACAGCCCCACGCTTCCGACCAACGGATCGACCGGTCCGTGGATGGGAAGAAGGCGGCGAACCGGGGGAGCGAACCCTCCACGCCACGCCTTGCCGGTGGACCCGAACGGGCGGTACGGTTGCCGGCACCCATGACGCTGGCCGACTTGCGCCACAAATATCCCAATATTTTTATCCTGAACGGGCCGTCGAGCAAGCGGCAGGTGGCCCTCTCCTTTGATGACGGGCCGGACCGCACCTTTACGCCGCGCATTTTGGACGTGTTGCGCGAGCATGGCGTGAAGGCGACCTTTTTCGTCATTGGCAACCGCGTTGCCGCCCATCCCGACGTGGTGGCGCGCATGGTGCGCGAGGGGCACGTGGTGGGCAGCCATTCGTGGGATCATCCCAACTTGGCCAAGTTGGGCCCGGACAAGGTGCGGGAGCAGCTCGTGCGCGCCGAGGACGCGATTTACCGCGTGGCGGGGTATCGCCCGCGGCTGTTTCGCCCGCCGTATGGGTCGATTCAGGAATCGGGCATCTTGGAGGCCCGTGACCTGGGATACACGATTGTCAACTGGAATGTCGATTCGCTCGATTGGAAAGGGCTGTCGGCCGAACAGGTGGCGACGAACGTCTTGGCCCATGTGTATCCGGGGTCGATCATCCTGCTGCATAGCGCCGGTGGCGAGGGCAGCGACTTGGAGGGGACCGTCCGCGCGCTGCCCGAGATCATCCGCCGCTTGAAGGCCGACGGCGTGACCTTTGTGACCGTTCCCGAGCTCCTGGATCTTCCCTATAAAAAGTAACGGTTTGCCGCCCCGTGTGGTGCTGGCCGAATGCTCCCCGATGCGCTATGCTTAGGGTGAAACGGGTGAGCAATACCGCCGCCAGGGGAGGGGGACAGGCATGGTTCACCGGATTCGGACGCTCGAGGAGCTGGATACTGTTTTCGCCGCATCGGGCGAGCGGCCGACGTTGCTGCTGAAGCACAGCACGCGCTGTCCCATCAGCGCGGCCGCGCACGACGCCTTTCAGGCCGTTGCCCGGACGCATCCCGATCGGGCGCGCTATGCCGTGGTCTATGTGGTGGAGGATCGGCCGATTTCCAATGCTGTGGCCGAACGGACCCAGGTGAAGCACGAGTCGCCGCAGGCCCTGCTGGTCAAAGACAGTGCCGTCCGCTGGCACGCATCCCATTGGGACATCACCGTCGACGCCCTGGAGCGCGCGCTGGCCCAGTTCGCTTGAGGAACTGGGCCATCATACTCATTTTTTATCGAATATTTTGAATAAATTTTCTTTTAGGGAGGAGGGGTGGATTTGCGTCGCCCGGCACTATCCTTTCCTGCTTCTTGCTCTGCTTCGCATCCGGCGGGAGCGGAACGGTCTGGCAACGCGGGGATCGATGGCCGTGATGAAGCGGTAACGGAAGATCGCATCCGCGCTGGCACGTGGATGACCGCTCCGCCGCTGACGGTTCCCGCGCATGCGCTGCTGTCTGCGGCGGTGGCGTGCTTGGCCCGTTCGGCCGAGGAGGCGGTGCCCGTGGTGGATGACTCCGGCGCGCTGGTCGGCGTGGTGTCCAAAACGCGGATTCTGGCGTGGATCGCCGAGGGAGGCGACATGCGTACGCCGGTGGAAGCGGTAATGGAGACCGACGTGACGGCGGTGGGCCCCGATGCGCCGATGGAAGCCGTCCTGCCGACACCCGGGACCGTGGTGCCCGTTGTCGATGACGCGCGACGGGTTGTCGGTGTGCTGACCCTCGGCGATGCGTTGCGCGCCGTGTTGCACGAGCTTGGCCGAACGTCGGTGCGCATCGACTCGGTGCTGTCTTCTGTGCACACCCTGTCCGTTGTCCTCGATGCGGCGTACGAGGGCATTGTGGTCGTGGACGCGCAGGGCATCATTCGCGAAATCAACAGCGCCTATTGCCGGTTTCTGGGTGTCCGGCGGGAAGAGGCGGTCGGCCGCCACGTGACGGAAGTCATCGACAACACGCGTATGCACATCGTCGTGCAAACGGGGATTCCGGAGCGCGGTTGTGTCCAGCGCGTGCGGGGCCAAGAGGTTGTGGTGCACCGCATTCCCATCTGGGATGGCGGAAAAGTGATCGGGGGCGTTGGCATGGTTGTGTTCCGGAGCGTCAGCGAGCTGGTGGACCTGCTCGAGCGGATCCAGGAGACGATCAGGGCTGAATCGGAGACGAGGGCAAACGCTTCGGACGAATCGAAGGTGGTATCCGTTCCGATGGGGAACCGGAAGGGGCGCGATCCCTTTGCCACGCTCTTGGGGCGCAGCGAGGCGCTGGAGACGGTCAAACGCCTGGCCCGCAAAGCGGCCCGCACGCCGGCGACGGTGTTGATTACGGGAGAGAGCGGCACAGGCAAGGAACTGCTTGCCCGCGCCATCCACGCGGCCAGCCCCTTTGCCAATGGCCCGTTTGTCAGCGTCAACTGTGCCGCGATTCCAGAGAGCCTGTTGGAAGCGGAGCTGTTTGGGTACGAGGAGGGGGCCTTTACCGGGGCGCGCAAGGGCGGCAAGCCGGGCAAGATTGAGCTGGCGAATGGGGGAACGCTGTTTCTGGACGAGATCGGGGACATGCCGCTCGCCATGCAAGCAAAGCTCCTTCGCGTCTTGGAGGAACGTCGGGTCGAGCGGGTGGGTGGTGTGACGAGCCGACCGGTGACGGTGCGGGTGGTGGCCGCTACCAACCGCTCCCTTGAGGAAATGGTACGCAAGGGGGCGTTCCGCGCGGACCTCTACTATCGCCTGAACATCATTCGCTTGCACCTTCCACCGTTGCGCGAGCGCCGCTCGGATATTCCGCTCCTGCTTTCCCATCATCTGGAGCGGGTCGTTCGTCGTTATCGGTTGCCGGCGAAATCCTTTACCAAGGAAGCCGTCTCCGCCCTCATGGCCTATCCTTGGCCGGGAAACGTGCGCGAACTGGTGAATACGGTAGAGGCACTGGTGAATCTGGTGGACGGTCCGGTCATTCGTTCGGAGGATCTGCCGCCCCATATCCGTTCGGCGGCGGAGATGCCGGGTTGCCGGGATGCGGAGGAGGCGAAGGGAGATCGGTCCCTCGTGCAGGACGTCAAGCGGGCGGCCGAAGAGCGGGAACGCGAGCGGATCGTGGAGGCCTTGTCCCAGGCAGGGGGAAACAAGGCCAAGGCGGCACGGCTACTCGGCATTCACCGCTCCACGTTGTACGAGAAGCTGCGGAAATACGGCTTGCTCCCGTCCGCAGCTCCGCCAGCCAAACGGGCAACATGACAAATCGAGGTTCCCGACGGCCCTCCGACGGGCTCTTTTTTTGTGGGCGAACGGATCCGGTGAGGGTTTGGTTTGTCGGTTGATTCCGACACGTTTCCGACACGTGTCGGGGATAGCCGACACCGGATAGGGGGGCGATGCGGCATCTGCAGGCCCTCGGCAGCCGGCTCAAGTTGGCATTGTTTTTGCACTATTCCGTAATCAGAGCGGGTTGGATGTGCATCCAAACGAAACGGAAAGGGAGGTGCGAGGGGGATGGCGGGCCTGATGCGCGACAAGGTGGTGCTGATTACGGGCGCGGCCAGCGGTATCGGCCGGGCCATGGCCGAGGCCTTTGTCGCCGAGGGAGGACGATGCGTCCTGTTGGACCATCGTGAGGAAGCCGTGACCCAAGTGGCGCGGGAACTGGCGGCCGGCGGCAGGGAGGTGCTGGGTCTGGTGTGTGACGTCACCGACGAGACGGCGCTGAACGCATGCATCGACCGCGCGGTGGAACGGTTCGGGCGTCTGGACGTGCTCATCAACAGCGCCGGCCTGCAACACGTTGCGTCGATCGATGCCTTTCCCACCGAGGCGTTCCGGCGACTGGTGGACGTGATGCTGGTGGCCCCCTTTTTGGCCATCAAGCGCGCCTTTCCGGTCATGAAGCGGCAGCGCTATGGGCGCATTCTGAACATCGCTTCGATCAACGGCCTCGTCGGCTTTGCCGGCAAGGCGGCGTACAACAGCGCCAAGCATGGCGTCATCGGCTTGACCAAGGTGGCGGCCCTCGAAGGGGCGGCACATGGGATTACCGTCAACGCCTTGTGCCCGGGTTACGTCGACACGCTGCTGGTGCGCAACCAGCTGGCCGATCTGGCCCGCGCGCGGGGGGTGCCTGTCGAGCGCGTCATGGAAACGGTGCTGTACCCCCTGATTCCGCAGAAACGGCTGCTTACCCCCCAGGAGGTGGCCGACTACGCCCTGTTTCTCTGCAGCGACAAGGCAAGTGGGGTAACCGGCCAGGCTGTGGTGGTCGACGGCGGGTACACGGCCCAGTAGCCTAGCCCCGTCGGGGAAACTCGTCGTGCTGGCGTGAAAGGCATCTTGGGAAAGGAGAGGAGATCCCATGGCAAACGTCATCGAGGTGAAGGTGCTGAAGCATTTTATTGGCGGCCGGTGGGTGGAGGCGCAGGCGCCCGCCACCCAGCCGGTGGTCAACCCGGCCACGGAAGCGGTGCTGGCCCACGTGCCGCTGGCGACGAAGGACGACGTCGACCGCGCGGTGGAGGCGGCCAAGGAGGCGTTCCCGGCGTGGAGCCGCACGCCGGTTCCGAAGCGCGCGCGCATCCTGTTTCGCTTCCAACAGCTCTTGGTGGAGCATTGGGACGAGCTGGCCCGGTTGATCACGCTGGAAAACGGTAAGACGCTGAAGGAAGCCCACGGCGAGGTGCAGCGCGGCCTCGAGTGTGTGGAGTTTGCCGCCGGCGCCCCCACGCTGATGATGGGCCGGCAGCTGCCCGACATTGCCACCGAAATGGAGTCGGGTCTGTACCGCTACCCGCTGGGGGTGGTGGCGGGCATCACCCCGTTCAACTTCCCAATGATGGTGCCCTGCTGGATGTTCCCCCTGGCCATCGCCTGCGGCAACACCTTCGTGCTGAAGCCCTCCGAGCGCACGCCGCTCCTGGCCAACCGGCTGGCG
>PKQU01000045.1 GCA_017577925.1 Bacillota bacterium | reverse complement strand
CTTATCCGCTCGTGCCACACCTTTCGCGGGTTGTCGGCGGCCTGGGGACGGGTTGCCGTGCGCACAGTGGCGGAGAACGACGTGCTGGTGGAGGCGATCCGGACGTGGGTGGCCACGCGGTGACGCTAGTGCTCCTGCGCCATGGGGAAGCCGTTGGCAACGGGGAAGGACGCTATCTCGGCCACCTCGACGTTCCGCTCACGGACCGGGGTCGCCGGCAGGCCGACGAAGCAGGACGCGCTCTGGCCGCCGTGCCCGTTGCTGCCGTGTACACCAGCGACCTTGTGCGGGCGAGGGAAACAGCGCGCCGGGTGATGGCCCTGTGGAAGGATGCACCGCCGCTGCGGGTGACGGCGGCGCTGCGTGAGCTGGCCTTCGGGACGTGGGAGGGGAAGACCTATGCCGAGGTGGCCGCACACGATCCGGCACGTTTGCGCAGGTGGTACGCCGATCCGCTCACCGTTGCCCCGCCAGGTGGCGAGCGGCTGACCGACCTTCTGGCGCGCCTGGGGCTCTTTCTCGCCTACGTTTGGCACCGCCACGCCGGGCAGACCGTGCTGGTGGTCACCCACGGCGGGTGTATCCGCGCCCTGCGTGCCTTCTGGGGGCGGGCGCAGCCCTGGGCCTCCGGGACATGGGAGGCCTTTTGGTCGGCCGGGGTGGCGCCCGGCGCGTGGACGGTGTGGTCGATAGAGAGTCGGGAGGGAAGTGAACATGCCGCTGGCAAAGACGTTGATGGTACAAGGGACGGCGTCGGATGTCGGGAAGAGCGTACTGGTGACGGCCTTGTGCCGCCTGTTTGCACGTGAAGGCCTTCGCGTGGCCCCGTTCAAGGCGCAGAACATGGCCCTGAACGCCTATGTTACCGAGGACGGGCTGGAGATCGCCCGCATCCAGGGAGTGCAGGCCGAGGCGGCGGGGATTCCGGCTCGTGTGGAGATGAATCCCATCCTGCTCAAGCCGACAGGGGAGCAAACGGCGCAAGTGGTGCTCCTCGGTCGGCCGCTGGGCAATTTCTCGGCGCGGGCCTATCGGGCCGAACTTCACGAGCGGGCCTGGGCGGCGATTACCGCTTCGCTCCGTCGGTTGTGCGAGGCGTTTGACCTCGTCATCATCGAGGGTGCGGGCAGCCCGGCCGAGATCAACCTGAAGGACCGCGACCTGGTGAACATGCGCGTGGCCGAGCATGCCGACGCGCCGGTGCTGCTTGTGGGGGACATCGATCGCGGCGGGGTGTTTGCCGCCTTTGTCGGCACGCTGGCCTGCCTGACCGCAGAAGAAGCGCGCCGCGTCGCCGGCTTTGTCATCAACAAGTTTCGCGGCGACAGGACCCTGCTCGAGCCGGGACTGCGCTGGCTGGAGGCGCGGACGGGCAAGCCGGTCTTCGGCGTGTTGCCTTACCTGCCCGATTTGGCCATTGACGCGGAAGATTCCGTCGCCCTGGAGCGGCGCGTCCGCGGCGCCGCGCCGCCGACGGCAGGGCGCTCCGACCGCCTGGATATCGCCGTGCTCGTGTACCCGCGCATGGCCAACTTCCCCGATGTCGACCCGCTGGAAGCGGAGCCTGACTGCCGGGTGCGCTACGTTACCCGTTCGGAGGCCCTGGGCGATCCCGATCTCGTCGTCCTGCCGGGGTCGAAAAACACCGCCGAAGACCTGGCCTACCTTGTCGAAACCGGCTTGGCCGAGGCCCTCCGCGCCTGGTTTGGCCGCGGCACGGGAACGCTTTTCGGCCTGTGCGGGGGCTTCCAGATGCTCGGGCTGCGCATTGCCGATTCGCACGGCGTCGAGGCGGTGCAGGGCACGGTGCCCGGCCTGGGGTGGCTGCCCGTGGAGACGGAGCTCACGCCGCACATGCGGACGGTGCGCACGGCTGCCGTTGTCCACCTCCCGCTGCCGGGCTGGCAGGAGCTTGACGGGCTGCGCGTCGACGGATACGAGCTCCACATGGGCGTCACCAGGCGCGTGGGTCCCTGCCACACCTTCCTGCGTCCGGCCAACGCGGCGGAGGCCGGCGACGGGGCGGGGCTGTTGGGGGTCGTGTCCCCCGACGGTCGGGTGTGGGGAACGTACGTCCACGACCTGTTCCACAACGACCGCTTCCGCCGCCGCTTTCTCAACGGCTTGCGCGTCCAAAAGGGTCTGCCGCCGGTGGAAACGGGCGTTTCCATGTTCCGCCGCAAGGAAGAAACCTTTGACCGCCTGGCGGACGCCGTGGCCGAACACCTCGATCTCACGGGCATCAGGCGCCTCGTGGGGCTGGCCCGGTAGCCCTCCGGAGGCGGCCGGCCGCCTATCCGTTTTGGCCTGCCACCGGATGCGACGGCCGGGTGGCCACCGCGCGGGCGGCACGGTAGAGCGCTTGCAGGACGTCGACGCGAAACTGTTCGTCCAGGGCCGCCTTGACGAACATCTGCCCTCTTTCGGTGGACACGTATCGCGGCGGCAGGGCGTTGAGCACAAGGGCGAGCACGTCGTTGCGGCACGTGATGCAGGAACAGGGCATGCCCAAGTGATCCCAGTGGCGGTCCAGATGCTCCTTCGCAAGGGTTTCCATCATGTTGACAACCGTCACGCTTTTTCCCTCCGAGCGGAAATTTGTAGGGTTCTGATAATACAGTACCAATACTTACAATACCAAACGAATGGTCCACGTTTCCAGGTATCAACATGGGAGGTAACGGGGCGCGGCTGCCAGGGGCGCGGTCTCCCTCTGGTGGCCGCGCGCTGTGCTTTGGTATGATGGAAAGGACAGGATTGGGAACGGAGGGCTTGGTCGTTGGAGCGGAATACGGCGGAGCGTTATCTGTGGGCGCTGGCGTACACGCTGGTGAAGGAACAGCTGTATACGCTTGTGAGCGCGCACAACGACGGAACCGGTCTGGACGAAGCGGATGCCGGTGGGAGTTCGGTGCTCCTGTTGGCCCGCGAACGGGGCCGCGCCGTGCAGGTGATTCGTCTCGCCGCTGCGCCGGATGACGCGCGCCGCACGGAACAGGACATGGACGCGTTTCGATTTGTTGCCGACCGATTGCGCCGTGAGTGGGGCCGTTCGCGACTCGAAGGGCTGCTGTTGTACATCGCTCCCGATGGCGCCGATGCGTGTCTCGCCCGTGCGGTGGAGACGGAGAATGCCAAGGAGCCGGTTCCGGACCTCGAGATCGCCTGCGCCGTTGCCGACGGAAACAGGGGGACGTGGATCGGCCCTCGCGACGTGCTGCGCCGGATGGGACTCGCACCCGAGGGGGGTGCGGCGATGTTTCGCTCGGTCCCGCAGCCGCCCGACGCCTACCGGGAGGCCATCCGCACCATCGAGACCGAGCGCGAGCGGGAGATCCGCCAGGCGTTTGGCTATGGACGTCCGTTTTTTGTGTACCTGTTTGCCGTGCTGAATGTCGTCCTGTTTGCGTGTATGGAATGGTTCGGCAGCAGTACCGATGCGGAGACGCTGATTCGCTTTGGGGCGAAGGAGAACGGGCGCATCCTGCAAGGGGAAGGGTGGCGCCTCCTCACCGCAATGTTCCTGCACGTGGGTCCGGTCCATTTGCTCGTGAACACCGTCGCGCTGCTGTACGTCGGTGGCGTGGTTGAGCGCATCTTTGGGCACTGGCGGTTCCTCACCGTGTACACGGCGGCGGGCGTCTCCGGCTCGGCGGCGAGCTTTCTGTTTACGCCAGCGTTGTCTGCCGGGGCGTCGGGAGCCATTTTTGGCCTCATGGGCGCGCTGCTCTATTTTGGTTCCCGCCGGCCGCGCCTCTTTTTGCGGACCATCGGCCGTGGTGTCCTGTTCTACTTGTTTCTCAACCTTCTCCTCGGTATGGTCTTGCCGTCGGTTGACCACTACGGGCACCTGGGCGGCCTCGTTGGAGGAATATTGGTGGCCGGTGCGGTGGGGCTGCCGGGGGAAATCCGGCGTCCCGCACGGCTGGTGTTCGCCGTCGGGTGGGGTCTGCTGGTGGCAGGCGCGTTGTGGCTTGGCGGTTGGTAAGGGCCGTTTTCCACGCTGTTCAGCCGTCACCGGATTCCGTACAATTGAAAGCAAGACGAGATGGCCGGTCTGTGCCGGTGCGGAGCGCGGAATAGGGGCGGGGCTGCCGAGGCAGGCTATGAGGAGTCTCTTGTTCTCGACGCACACGCGAGATCGGCAAAGGAGCGAAGGCAATGAAACGGCGATGGGTTGCGGGCGTGCTGGCCCTCCTCCTGGTGCTGGCCGCCATGCCGGTGTACCACGCGGCGGACCGCGTGGCCGATGCCGCGGCGCGCATTCAGGAAATTCTGGACATCCTCTCGCGCCACCACGTCAGTGGCGCGTCGGTGAGTACCCTTGAGGATGCGGCCATTCGGGGCATGTTGGCGGTGCTGAAGGACCCGTACACGCAATACTTTACCGAGGAAGAGTGGGAACGATTCCGCCAGGCCGTGGAAAACGAGTTTGTCGGGATCGGCATCACCGTGCGGCAGGAGGGAACGCGGCTGTTTGTCGAACGGGTGGTGCCCCAATCGCCGGCGGCGGCCGGGGGGCTGGAACCGGGTGACGAGATTGTGGCCGTCAACGGAAAGGGGGTGGCCACTCTTTCGCTGGAGGATTTCCTCGCCCGCGTTCGCGGTCCGGAGGGCACAGCGGTCACCCTCACGGTGCGGCGCGGAGGGAAATTGCTCGCCCCGGTTACCCTGACCCGCAAGCGGATTCACCTGCCGGACGTTGAATTTACGCGGATGGAGGGGGGCATTGGGTACATCCGCCTCTCCACCTTCGGCACGCAGACGGGGCAGGCGTTTGCCAACGCCTTGCGCCTGTTGAAACAGCCGCCGGGGATTCGCGCCCTCGTTCTCGACCTGCGCGGAAACGGGGGCGGCCTTCTCGAGACGGCGCGCCAGATTGCGGCGCAGTTTTTCCCGGAAGGCGTGTTGATGTATACGAAGGACCGCAACGGCGTGGAGAAGGCCGAATGGGTGCGCGGCGGAACCGCCATCGGCGTTCCGGTCATGGTTCTCGTCGACCAGGGCAGCGCCAGTGCCTCGGAGGTGTTGGCCGGGGCCCTTCGCGACAACCTTCCCCAGCATGTCAAGCTGATCGGCACGCGCACCTTTGGCAAGGGCAGTGTGCAGAACGCCGTCGAGCTGAAAAGCGGGGGCGTGCTCAAGGTGACCATCGAGGAATACATGACCCCGAAAAAGCGGCCGGTCAACCAGGTGGGGCTTCAGCCTGACCGGGTGGCCGCCGGCGCCCTGGCCCCGGTCGTCGCCGCCCTGCGTGAGGTGGAGGCCAACGAGATCCGCGTGGAGGTGACGCCGACCCGTGTGACGGTGAACAAGGCCCCCATCTTTGCCGGCAAGGACGCGTTCGCGGAGGGAGATCGCTGGTACGTGCGCGCGCCGCTGCTGGCGGAGCTGGTCGGGGGACAGGCCATGTGGGATCCCAAAGGGCGAACCGTCACCCTCGCCAAGGGGGAGCGACGGCTGGTTCTGCCGGCGGACGACAAGCGCCTGCGCAATGCAAGTGGTGCCGCGTACGTGGAGGTGGCCGCCTTTACGCGCGTGTTTCCGGAGCTCAGGGTGGTGAAGGCCGACGGCCGCACCCTCGAGCTGCGCGCAGCGGGAAAATGACGAAAGAGGGGGAGTGGAGATGATCCTGCCGTACCGGGGGAAGACGCCTGTCATTCACCCCACCGCGTTTTTGGCCGCCGGAGTGGTTGTGACAGGAGATGTGACGATTGGGGAAGAGAGCAGCGTGTGGTACAACACGGTGATCCGCGGGGACATCGCGCCCACGCGCATCGGCGCCCGGGTGAACATCCAGGACAACTGCACCCTGCACCAGAGCCCCGGCAAACCGCTCATCGTGGAAGACGACGTAACCGTCGGGCACAATGCCATCCTGCACAGTTGCGTGATCCGCAAAGGCGCGCTCATCGGCATGGGAGCGATCGTCCTTGACGGGGCGGAAGTGGGAGAAGAGGCCATGGTCGGAGCCGGCTGTCTTGTCCCGCCGGGCATGAAGGTGCCCCCGCGCACGCTGGTGATCGGCTCCCCCGCGCGGGTGTTGCGCGCGATCGGCGAGGCCGATCTGCGGGAGTTGGCCCGCATCCGCCAGTCGTATCGGGAGAAGGCGCGGGAGTACCGGGAGGCCGAACGCCAGCTGCTCGCCCGTGGCGAGGGACGGTAGAAGGGGGATGCCCATGACCCGATGGAGTGTCCGGGCGGCCGTCGTCCTGATTGCCGCAGCCGTCGGCGGTTACGCGTTGTTCGCCCTGCTTCTCCCGCGATTTGTCCCGGAGCCGGGAGGCAGTCCGCAGCCGGGAGCGGGGGCGGGTTTGCCAGGCGACGTGAGCGAAGCGGCGGACCCTTCCGACCCCTGGTTGCGGCAACCGGTGCTGCATCACCTGCTGCTGACCCATACCGGTGAGGTTCGGAATTCGGCCAAGCCCCTGGCCGCGTTGCTCAACCTCACGGCCGAGGAATGGGACCGCCTCGTGGAAGTGGCCCGGTACGAACAGGAAGCGCTGGCCAAGGTGGAGCGTTACCAAAAGGAGCGCACGGCGTTGCTCGGGGCGGATAGCGTGGCCGTGCAGGAGGTCCTCACGCAGGTGAAGGGCGACGAGCAGCGTGTGTTGAACCATGTGGACCGACTGGTGCGCAAACTGCTCGGCGGGGAGCGCTACGCGCAGTTTCGCCAATGGGTGCGGGAGACGTGGACGCCCACCCGCGCACCGGTGGAAGGATTGTCCAACGGTTAGCGCGAATCCAGTAGGAGAGCAACCTTGTGGGTCGTCAGAGGGGGAAAAACCGATGGACGCGCAGCTTCGCATTGCCGTCGTGCAAATGGACATTGCCTTCGGCGCGCCGCGGACGAACCGCGACAAAGTGGCCCGGTGGATGGAACGGGCCCTGCAGCACGACCCGGATGTCGTGGTGTTCCCGGAGCTGTGGGATACGGCGTACGATCTGGACCGGCTGGAGCAGATCGCCGATTGGGAGGGAGAGGAGACCCAGGCGCTGTTGTCGGCCCTCGCGCGCGAGGCCGGCGTGGCCATCGTGGCCGGTTCCATCGCCGAAAAGCGGTCCGAAGGGATCTACAACACATCGTTTGTCTTTTCCAAAAGCGGTGAGGTGATCGCCGCTTACCGCAAAGCGCACCTCTTTCGCCTGATGGATGAACACCGTTATTTTCAGGCCGGCGATTCGTGCGCCGTCTACCGCATCGATGATGTGCCGTGTGCGACCGTGATCTGTTACGACCTGCGGTTCCCCGAATGGGTGCGAACGGCTGCACTTGCCGGCGCGCAGGTGCTGTTTGTACCCGCGCAGTGGCCGCATCCGCGCCTGCACCACTGGCGCCAGCTCCTCATCGCGCGGGCCATTGAAAACCAGCTGTATGTGGTCGGGTGCAACCGCGTGGGGACGGCCAAGGGTGCATCCTTCTGCGGCCATTCCATGGTCGTCGACCCGTGGGGGGAAATCGTCTGCGAAGCAATGCAGCGGGAGGAGATCCTTGTCGCCGACGTGCACCTTGACCGGGTGGCCCAGGTGCGGAAGACGATCCCCATCTATGCTGATCGCCGTCCTGATCTCTACGCGCGGTAGCCGCGGAACGGGCGCCGTGCCGGTTCTGCCGCGGGAACCGCGCGGTCTCGGGTAGCAGGCGTTTCAATAAGATGCAGCGGAATTGGGCTGCTGTCCCGTCGCCTTCGCGCAAGCGCGACATACCGTAACGATAGGAGAGGCTTGAGCGAGGGAGGCGGTGCGGGTGCTGGAACCCCATGACGAACCGTCCAAGCCCTTTGGTCGAAGCGGCCGACACCAGTCGATGGCGGACCGGTTTTCCCACCTGCGCCATTTGTTTGAGGCGCTTGAGGGCATGGTGCGCATGATGGACCAGGCCGATCGCAGCGCCAGGGCCCTTCTTCGCCACTACCGGCGTAAAAAGGATCAGGAACCGCCGGGGGACCGGTAAGCCATGGCGGGTGCGGCGCGTGGACACGCAGGAGGGCCCGACGTGAGACAGAAAGCTCCCAGCAGGTTCAGCCGGGAGCTTTTTGGTTGCCGGTTTACACACGGGCCACGTTCGCCAGCGGCGCGCCGATCCGTGTGGTGAAATCGACGTCGCGGTAGTAAGTGTGGGCCACCAGGAGGTTGGGGCCGCAGCACCGCGACTGGGGGCAGAAGCAGCGGTACCGCCGGTTGGCCGGGTGCTCCTGCCAGCGGGCAAAGGCGTCGACGAGGGTGTCGGTCCGGACGTTGCCCAGGGGACCTACATCGCCGAAGTCGGTGACGATGATGTCGCCGGTGAAGATGTTGACGTTGAGGCGGTTGCGGCCGTCGGGATCGTTGCGCACGGTGACGTTGGGTGTTGCGTGGAGGCGGCGAATCAGGGCGAGGTCGTCCGGATTGTCACTGCAGGCGAAGAAAGGCAGGGTGCCAAAAAGGATCCACACCGTCTCCACCCGCTCGTTGAGGAGGCGGTGGATGGCCGCGCGCAGCTCGTCGAGGGTGAGCGGGCGCATCGTGCGCGCGAAGTCGACCGGATAGAGGGGATGTACCTCATGGCGCCGGCAACCGAGTTCGGCGATCAGACGGTGAATGGCGCCGATCTTGTGTGCGGTGCGCTCCGTGAGGATCGTTTCCGCCGAGACAAAGACCCCGCGCTGGGCAAAATGGCGAATGTTGGCGACGAGACGCTCGTAAAGCGCCTTGCCCTGTGCCGGATTGACGGCATGTTCGGCCTTGTCGAAAGCGATGGCGTGAAAATCCTCCGCCGACGTGTAGTTGAAGGAAATGTGCAGCACGTCGAGGTAGGGGAGAATCGGTTCGTAGACGGCCGGATCCAGGGTCAAATTGGTGTTGATCTGGGTGCGCAAGCCGCGCCGGCGGGCGTAACGTAAGAGGGGGACGACGTACTCCTCGACAGTCGCGCGGTGCAGCAGGGGTTCCCCGCCCGTGATGGACAGCGTGGTCAGTGTGGGCACTTCCTCCAGGCGGCGCACGAGCAAGTCGAGCGGCAGGGCCGGTGCCTGGCGCGTCGTCAGGGTATCGCCGACGGCACAGTGTTCACACCGAAGATTACATAACGTTGTTACGGTAAACTCAATGCTGGTCAACTGGTATTGGCCCTTCGACAACCGTGTGTCAAAGGGATCCCACGGATCATAGTCCGGGGACAGCGGACGCAAACCTTGCGTGTTCATGCTGGTTCCTCCTGTCTTTTCCGAAATGCCCTTCTCGATTATAGCAAGCGAAGCGCGGTCGCACACCTCGTTTGGTGTTCGCTTTACAATCCCGTGGAAGATTGGTAGGCTGATAGGGGTTTGAATTTTGCGTGACGGTTCGAGGTAGGAGTGACGGTTATGCATGTGCGATCGGTCGTGCTGGTTTTGCTCGGGGCGTGCAGCTACGGTGTGCTTTCCACCTTTGTCAAACTGGCCTATGCCGACGGCTACGATACGGGACACGTGACCGGCAGCCAGATGCTGTTCGGGGCGTTGATGCTGTGGGTCTTGGCGTGGCCCTATCGCCGCCGGTGGCCCCGCCTGCCGTGGCGTGAGGTGGCGAAAATCGCCGCCGCCGGTTCGCTGGTGGGGGTGACAGGAATTTTTTATTACGCATCGCTCCGGTATATTCCGGCATCCATTGCCATCGTGCTGCTGTTTCAGTTCACGTGGATCGGCGTATTGCTCGAGGTCCTGACCACGCGCAAGGCTCCCCACCTGATGAAGGGGGCGTCCGTGGCCGTGTTGCTGGTGGGGACGGTGCTGGCCAGCGGCCTCTACGAGGGCGAGCTGGAGCGGCTGCCGGTTCCCGGCCTCGTCCTCGGCTTGCTGTCTGCCGTGTCGTACGCCTTGTTCATCTACCTGAGCGGACGCGTGGCCCCGACGGTGTCGCCGTGGCTGCGCAGCCCGATCATGATTACCGGTTCCTTCGTGGCCACCATCCTCGTGTTTCCGCCGACCTTTTTGGTGGATGGCAGCCTGACTCGGAGCTTGGCCCTGTGGGGTTTCCTCTTAGCGTTGTTTGGCGCCGTACTGCCGACGCTCTTTTTTACCTACGGCGTCCCCCACATCGGCCCCGGCCTGGCATCCATCTTGGGTTCCGCCGAATTGCCCACGGCGGTGCTCATGTCCCGCTTCGTGCTCGGTGAGGCGGTTTCCCTTTGGCAGTGGATGGGTGTCGCGTTGATCCTAGTCGGCATCGGTGTGGCCGAGCTGAAACCGCCCCGCTGGCTTCGTGCACGGCGCCCCTTCCCGGCGCCGGGGCGCAACCGGTAGTAAGACGGGAACAGGAAAAACCGTTGTACACGGACGCACTCCGCCGATAAAATCAGAAGTGTAGCGTATCCAAAACGTTTTGGAGACGAGGGTCATGGTGACAATCAAAGACATTGCGCGGCTCGCCGGCGTGTCGATCACCACGGTTTCCCGCGCGTTGAACGGCTACCCCGACGTAAGTCCGAAGACGCGGAAGAAGATTCAAAAAATCGCGGCGGAACTGGGGTACCGGCCCAATGTTGTGGCGCGTAGCCTGGTCACCAAGAAGACGCAGACGATTGGGCTCCTGCTTTCGGACTTGCGACGCCGCAGCACCGACAGCTTTGTGCTCGATCTGCTGTGCGGGATGAACGACGCCGCGGGCGAACGCGGATACGAGCTGATCCTGTTTCATACCAATCCGGCAAAGCAGCGGGTCAAGTCATACCGCGCCCTGTGCCAGGAACGGCAGGTCGACGGGGTGATTGTCATGGGCCTGCGCCTTGATGACCCCTACCTGCAGGAGATGATGGAGGCGGAGATCCCGTGCGTGTTTGTTGATGTGGAAGTGGAGGGTGAGCGCGTGGGCTATGTCACGTCGGCCAACGCGAAGGGTGCGCGCCTCGCCATCACCCACCTGGCCGACATGGGGCACCGCGAGATCGCCTTCGTCAATGGCCATGACCAGGCGGCGGTCAGCCACTACCGCCTGCAGGGGGTGCGTGAGGCCTGCCGCGACCTGGGACTCGCCCTCCCGGAGGAGCGTGTGCTGGACGGCGCCTTCACCGAGGAACAGGCGTATGAGGCGGTTGCCGCGCTTCTCGCGCACGATCCCGCCGTTACGGCCGTTTTCTGTGCCAGCGACCGCATGGCCATCGGGGCGATGCGGGCGGCGCGCGACGCGGGACTTCGCGTTCCCGACGACCTGTCGGTTGTGGGCTTTGACGACATTGTCCTGGCGTCGTACACCACGCCGGCGCTCACCACCATCCGCCAACACACCTATGAGATGGGGGAGGCGGCGGCCCATTTGCTCATCGACATGCTGGAAGGTGTGGCCTCGTCGCACCGCGTGGTTATCGACG
>PKQU01000217.1 GCA_017577925.1 Bacillota bacterium | reverse complement strand
GCCGACACGCCTTCAAAGACGCGCAGCACCGGTTTCCCTTTCTCGCCGACGGCCGCTACGCCCAGGCCGAACATCACGGAGAAGAAGACAATCGCCAGCATGTTGCCGTCGGCCAGGGCCTCCACGATGTTTGTCGGCACGATGTTGAGGAAGGTGTCGACCATGCTGTGGCGCGCCGTTTCCGCCGTGTCGACGTATTTCTGGATGTCGGTCTTCGTCAACTGGGACAGGTTGATGCCCGATCCGGGCTTGACCAGGTTTGCGGCCAGCAGGCCGACGACGATGGCGATGGTGGTGATGATTTCAAAGTACAACAGGGTTTTGACGCCCAGCCGGCCCACATTTTTCAGGTTCCCCGAACCGGCGATGCCCACCACGAGGGTGGAGACGACGATAGGGACGACGATCATCTTGATGAGCCGGAGAAACAGGTCTCCGATCGGTTTCAGGATGGCGATGGCCGTGGCGTTTTGGTAGAACACGGCCCCGACCGCAATGCCGAAAGCCAGTCCGACCGCGATTTGCGCGGCCAAGCCAAAGGATTTGCGCGTTCGTTGTGCCACGTGCGGTTCCTCCTTTTGGTGCGGCATAGTTCGGCAGAATGGGTGCGGCATGCGTTCTGCAAGACGATACCATGCTCTGTGGCGTCTCGTCAAGGTGCAAGCGGTTTCCGAACGCGAACCAAGCATTGATTGGGTGGGGGCGTTATGTTATATACTAAAAGTGGTTTGGAGCGATATAGTATGACACATTTTCACGCGGTAACGCAAGGGGGTGACCCGCCATCGAGCTGACCAAGCGCCAAGAGCAGATCCTGCAAATTGTCAAGGACGAAGGGCCCATTACCGGCGAAAAGATTGCCGAGAAACTCAACCTGACCCGCGCCACGCTGCGGCCCGACCTGGCCATTCTCACCATGGCCGGCTACCTGGATGCCCGGCCACGGGTGGGCTATTTCTACGCCGGCAAAACGGGCAACCAGCTCCTGGCCGAGCGCCTGCGCAAAATGAAGGTGGGCGACTACAAGGCGCGCCCCGTCGTGATCCGAGAGGCGTCGTCGGTCTACGACGCCATCACGACGCTGTTTCTCGAGGACGTGGGTACCCTGTACGTGGTGAACGAGGAGGGGCTTTTGGCCGGCGTCGTCTCCCGGAAGGACCTGCTCCGCGCCGCGCTGGGTGGCAAGCGGCTGGAGGATTTGCCGGTGGGGGTGATCATGACGCGCATGCCCAACATCATCACCGTGACGCCGGAGGATTCGCTGTACGACGCGGCCAAGAAGCTGATTGACTACGAGGTCGACTCCTTGCCGGTGATCGTCGAGGTGAAGGAAAAGGGGCCGCGCGCCTTCGAAGTGGTGGGCCGTGTCACGAAGACGACGATCACCCGTGCCTTTGTCGAACTGGGGCAATCCGATCGCTAGCGGCGGGGATGCTGCCATTTCCGAATTGACACGGGGGAGGGATCTGCCATCGACGGGAAAAACCCAACCATTGTGTATGTTGTCTCCGATTCTATCGGGGAAACGGCCGAGTTCGTGGTGCGTGCCGCGGCGAGCCAGTTTAACGGGATGAGCGTTGACATCCGGCGTGTGCCGTACGTTGAGGACCAGGAGATGCTGCTCGACGTCGTGCAGATGGCCAAGGATGCGCAGGGGCTCATCGCCTATACGCTGGTGGTCCCGGAAATGGCCGCCTTTTTGCGGGAGAAAGCGCGGGAGGCGGGTGTCCCCGTAGTCGACATCATGGGGCCGATGCTCGAGGCCCTGGAGAACGTGATGCGTATGCCGCCCAAGCGGCAGCCGGGACTGGTGCGCAAGCTGGACGAGGACTATTTCCGCAAGGTAGAGGCCATCGAATTCGCCGTGAAGTATGACGACGGCCGCGACCCGCGGGGGCTGTTGCGCGCCGATGTGGTGCTCATCGGCGTGTCGCGCACGTCGAAAACGCCGCTGTCGATGTACCTGGCCCACAAGCGCCTGAAGGTGGCCAACGTTCCCCTCGTCCCAGAAGTGGAGCCACCGGAAGAGCTGTTCCGCATCTCGCCGAAAAAGGTGGTGGGCCTGACCATCAGCCCGGAAAAACTGAACGAGATTCGCCGGGAACGGCTCAAGGCCCTGGGCCTGGACGCCCAGGCCAACTACGCCAGCATGTCGCGCATTCTGGAAGAACTGGCGTATGCCGAGAAGATCATGAAGCGCATCGGCTGCCCGGTGATCGACGTGTCCAACAAGGCCATCGAAGAAACCGCTACGATTATTCTCGACCTTTTCCGGGGCAGGAGGAATGGATAATGGCAGACAAACTGGTCTACTTGTTCGAGGAAGGCCACGGCGGTCTGCGCAACCTCTTGGGCGGCAAGGGCGCCAATCTTGCCGAAATGACCAGAGCTGGGCTGCCCGTACCGCCGGGCTTCACCGTGACCACGGAAGCGTGCAACCGGTACTATCAAGCGGGGCGCACCCTGTCCGAGGAGCTGAAGGGGCAGATCGAAGCAGCCCTCGCGAAGCTGGAGGCGAAGACGGGCAAGCGCTTTGGCGA
>PKQU01000044.1 GCA_017577925.1 Bacillota bacterium | reverse complement strand
CCGTCGATTACGTCGTCGTCAAGTGGCCGCGCTGGCCCTTTGACAAGTTTCCCCACGCCGACCGCACCCTCGGTACGCAGATGAAGGCCACCGGCGAGGTGATGGCCATCGACCGCACGATGGAGGGAGCCTTCCTCAAGGCGGTACGCTCGCTGGAAATCGGCGTCGACCACCTGGCGCTGCCCGAGGCGGCGGCCCTCTCCGACGCCGAGCTCGAAGCGGAGATCCGACGCGGCACCGACCGGCGGCTGTTCCTCATCGCCGAGGCCCTGCGGCGCGGCGTCGACGTGGAGACGCTGCATGCGTGGTCGGCGATCGACCGCTTCTTCCTCCGCGCCCTCGAACGCATCGTGGCCATGGAGCGGCAGCTCGCCGCATGCGACTGGGCGTCGGTGCCGGCGGAGACACTGAAGGAGGCCAAGCGGCTGGGCTTTTCCGACGCCTATCTGGCGCGGGCCTTCGGCGTGACGCTGGCCGACGTGCGGGCGCGCTGGAAAGCGTGGGGCTGGGCGCCGTCCTACAAGCTGGTCGACACCTGCGCCGCCGAGTTCGACGCCGAGACGCCGTACTATTACGCCACGTGGTGCGGCGTCGACGAGGTGGAGCCGCTCAAAAAGGAGCGGAAGGTGCTCGTCATCGGCTCCGGGCCGATCCGCATCGGCCAGGGCATCGAATTCGACTACTGCGCCGTCCACGCGGCCAAGGCCCTGAAGAAGATGGGCGTCGGCGCCGTGGTGATCAACAACAACCCCGAGACGGTGTCGACCGACTTCGAGACAGCCGATCAGCTGTACTTCGACCCGCTCACCGTGGAAGACGTGCTGAACGTGGCCGAGAAGGAGGGCGTCGACGGCGTTCTCGTCCAGTTCGGCGGGCAGACGGCGATCAACCTCGCGGCAAAGCTAGAAGCCCAAGGCCTCAAGGTGCTCGGCACGCCGGTGGAGGCCATCCGCCGCACGGAGGACCGCGAGGCCTTCTATGCCCTGCTGCGCGAGCTCGACATCCCGCACATTCCCGGTACCGGCGTGATGAGCGAGGAGGAGGCCGTCGCCGCGGCCCGACGCATCGGCTATCCCGTCCTCATCCGTCCGTCCTACGTCATCGGCGGGCGCGGCATGGCCGTCCTCGCCGACGAGGGGGAACTAATGCGATACCTGGCGGAAACCCGTCTCGCCGCCCTTGACCGTTCGCTCTTCCCTCTGCTCATCGACCGTTACGTGACGGGTGCCGAGGTGGAGGTGGACGCCGTTAGCGACGGGGAAACCGTGATCATCCCCGGCATCTTCCGCCACGTGGAGCGCGCCGGAGTGCACTCCGGCGACAGCTATGCCGTCTTTCCCGCGCCGGACCTCTCGGCATCGGTGACGGCCCGCCTGGTCGACTACACCGTGCGCATTGCCCGTGCCATCGGCGCCGTGGGGCTCCTCAACATCCAGTTCGTCGTGTGCGGCGACGACGTGTACGTACTGGAGGTGAACCCGCGCGCCTCGCGGACAGTGCCCATCGTCAGCAAGGTGACAGGCGTGCCGATGGTGGCCCTGGCCACGCAGGTCCAGCTTGGACGGACGCTGCCCGAGCTGGGCTATCCGCAGACGGGGTTGCTGGAATCACCGGGCTTCTATGCCGTGAAGGCGCCGGTTTTCTCCACGGTAAAGCTGGCCGGCGTGGACCCGGCAGTGGGGCCGGAGATGCAGTCGACCGGGGAAGGGATCGGCCTGGGGACAACGGTGGAAGAAGCCCTGTGGAACGCCCTGGCGTGGAAGGAGGGCGGCGTCAGGCGGCTTGGCGCCGGCGACGCCGTGCTGGTGGCGCTGGCCGACCGCGACAAGGCGGCTTTCCTCCCGTTGGCCGCGAAGCTGGCCGCGCGGGGTGTGAAGCTGGTGGCGACCCCCGGCACGGCGCGCTTCCTCCACCAAGACGGCTGGCCGGTGGCCCGCGCCGTCGACGCGCGGGAGGGGGCGGCGCTCCTGCGCGACGGAGCCGTGACATGCGCGCTGATCACGCCGACGCGCGGGCGGCGGCCGGAGACCGACGGTTTTCGCTTGCGCACGCAGGCGCTGCTTGCGGGTGTTCCCCTGTTCACCTGCGTGGACACCTTTGCCGCATACCTCGAGGCCATGGACACGGCCGTATCGCCACCGCGCGCCCTCGCGGCATACCGTGGCGCCCGCGCGGTGGTGCAAGGGGCGACGAACAAGGAGGGGATGCGACCATGAACCTTCCGGCAGCACATCCGAGCGAGCCCGCCAAGTCGATCGCCGAGGGGCTGAAAGGACGCGACTTCCTGGCCCTGGCCGACATTACGGCGGCCGAGCTGGCCTATCTCCTCGACCTGGCCGTCCGGCTCAAGGTCCTGCAGAAGGAAGGAGGCCAGTATGCGCCTCTCGCCGGCAAGACCCTGGCCATGATCTTCGAAAAGCCCTCGACGCGGACGCGGGTCTCCTTTGAGGTCGGGATGACCCAGCTCGGCGGCCAGGCCCTGTTCCTCAGCCGGAATGACCTGCAGCTGGGGCGGGGCGAGACGATTGCCGACACGGCACGGGTGCTGTCACGCTATGTCGACGCGATCATGATCCGCGCTTACTCCCACCAGCAGGTGGTGGAGCTGGCCCGCGCGGCGACGGTGCCGGTGATCAACGGGCTGACCGACTTTGCGCATCCCTGCCAGGCGCTGGCCGACCTGCTCACACTGCGGGAGGCGTTCGGCCGCCTGGAGGGGCTCAAGCTGGCCTACGTCGGCGACGGCAACAATGTCGCCCACTCGCTCATCGTCGGCGCGGCCAAGATGGGCCTCCACGTGGCCGTGGCCACGCCGGAGGGGTACGCGCCCCATCCGACGGTGATGGAGACGGCCCGCGAATGCGCGCAGGTGTCGGGCGGCTCGGTGACATGGACCACGGATCCGGTCGAGGCCGTTTCCGGAGCCCATGCCGTCTACACCGACGTGTGGGCCAGCATGGGCCAAGAGGAGGAGGCCGAGGCGCGCAAGGCGGTTTTCGCGCCGTACCAGGTGAACGCCGGCCTGATGGCCAAGGCCGATCCGCAAGCGGTATTCCTGCACTGCCTGCCGGCCCACCGCGGCGAAGAGGTGACCGACGAGGTGATCGACGGCCCGCAGTCGGTCGTCTTCGACCAGGCCGAAAACCGGCTTCACGTCCAGAAGGCGATCCTCGTGGCGCTGCTCGGGGCATAAGGAAGGACGGCGCCGCAGGTTTCGCGCGCGGCGCCACCGGAGAGGTACCGCCGACGAGACGCGGCGGTCACGGACACGTTCGGCGTTACCGGTTTGAAGCGGCGAATTTTTTGGGCGAAGCGTGAATAAATATGCTATCATAAGCAAAAACATGCGCATGCAACCAACGGGGCGTGTCAGCACAAGGGAGAGGGGTGCAGGAGATGGGAAATCCGAAAGTGGTGCTCGCCTATTCTGGAGGACTTGACACCTCCGTGGCGATTAAGTGGCTGAAGGAAACCTACGGCTACGATGTGGTGGCGGTGGCCCTCGATTTGGGCGAAGGAAAGGACCTCGACTTCGTGCGGGAAAAGGCGCTCAAGATCGGTGCTGTGGCCTCGTATGTGGTCGACGCGCGGGAGGTTTTTGCCGAGGAGTACATCCTGCCCGCGTTGAAGGCCAACGCCCTGTATGAGGGCAAGTACCCGCTGGCGACGGCCCTCGGCCGCCCGCTGATTGCCAAGACCCTTGTCGAAATTGCCGAGAAGGAAGGGGCGGTGGCCGTGGCCCACGGGTGCACGGGCAAGGGCAACGACCAGGTACGCTTTGACGTCTCGGTGGCGGCCCTCAATCCGGCGCTGAAGGTGGTGGCCCCGGTGCGCGAGTGGGCGATGAGCCGGGAAGAGGAGATTGCCTACGCCGAGAAGCATGGCATCCCCGTGCCGGTGGGCAAGGAAAACCCCTTCAGCATCGACCAGAACCTGTGGGGCCGCAGCTGCGAGGCCGGTGTGCTGGAGGACCCGTGGACGGAGCCGCCGGAAGCGGCCTATGAATGGACGAAACCCCTCGCCGAGACGCCGGATGAACCGGAATACGTGGAGATCGCGTTTGAGCAGGGCAAGCCGGTGGCCGTGAACGGCGAGTCCAAGCCGCTGCACGTGCTGATTGCCGAGCTGAACGCCCTCGCCGGGAAGCACGGCGTGGGACGGATCGACCACATCGAGAACCGCCTCGTCGGCATCAAGTCACGCGAGGTGTACGAAGCGCCGGCGGCGACGGTGCTGATCAAGGCCCACCAGGAGCTGGAGGCGCTCACGCTGCCGCGCGAGGTGGCCCAATTCAAACCGCTCATCGAGCACCGGTTCACCCAGGTGGTGTATGAGGGGCTGTGGTACTCGCCGCTGCGCGAGGCGCTCCAGGCGTTTATCGAGGAGACGCAGAAGACGGTCACCGGTACGGTGCGTGTCAAGCTGCACAAGGGACACGCCGTCGTCGTCGGTCGCCGTTCGCCGCATTCCCTCTACTCCCTTGAGCTGGCCACCTACGATACCGGCGACCGGTTCGACCACAAGGCGGCCGTCGGGTTTATCCACCTGTGGGGCCTGCCGACGCGCACCTTTGCCCAGGTGAACGGGGTGAAGACGGGCACGCCGGTGACGGAGGCGGCACCGGTCTCCGGTGCGTCGCGTGAGGAAGGTGTCCGCGCATGAAGCTGTGGGGCGGACGGTTCACGAAAGAGACAGATGCGCAGGTGGAGGCGTATACCGCCTCCATCTTCTTCGATCGGGAGCTGTACCGCGAGGACATCCTCGGCAGCCTGGCCCACGTGACGATGCTCGGCCGCTGCGGCATCCTCCCGCCGGAGGACGTGGAAGCGATCAAGGCGGGGCTGAAGAAGGTGCGCGAGAAACTGGAGCGGGGCGAGGCCACCTTTTCCGTGGCGCACGAGGACGTGCACCTGAACATCGAGAAGCTGCTCATCGACGAGATCGGCCCCGTCGGCGGCAAGCTGCACACCGGCCGCAGCCGCAACGATCAGGTGGCCCTGGACATGCGGCTGTATTTGCGCGCACGGGTGGTGGAGCTGGTGCGCGGTCTGGCCAACCTGCAGGAGGCGCTGTTGGAGAAGGCCAAGGCCCACCCGGATGTGGTGATGCCCGGCTACACCCACCTGCAGCGGGCCCAGCCCATCCTGTTCGCCCATCACCTGCTGGCCTATGCGGCCATGTTCCAGCGCGACATCGAGCGGCTTATCGATGGGTGGAAGCGGATCAATGTGCTGCCCCTTGGCGCCGGCGCCCTGGCCGGGACCACGTTCCCCATCGACCGGCGCTACGTGGCCGAGCTCCTGCGCTTTGACGATGTGGCTCCCAACAGCCTCGACGCCGTCAGCGACCGTGACTTCGTCGTCGAGTTTCTGGCCGCCGCGGCACTGGTGATGACCCACCTGTCGCGCCTATGCGAGGAACTGGTGTTGTGGACAAGCGCCGAGTTTTCCTTCGTCGAGCTGGACGATGCCTACTGCACCGGCTCGTCGATTATGCCGCAGAAGAAGAACCCCGATGTGGCCGAGCTCGTCCGCGGCAAGACGGGGCGCGTCTACGGGCACCTCATTGGCCTGCTCACGGTGCTCAAGGGACTGCCCCTGGCGTACAACAAGGATTTGCAGGAAGACAAGGAAGGGATGTTCGACACGGTCCGGACGCTCCAGGGAGCCCTCGCCCTGATGGCCCCGATGATCGCCACGATGAAGGTGAATGCGGCGCGGATGGCCGAGGCGGTGCGTCAGGACTTCTCCAACGCCACCGACCTGGCCGACTACCTCGTGCGGAAAGGCATGCCCTTCCGCCAGGCCCATGAGGTGGTGGGCCGGACGGTGCTGTATTGCCTCCGGCAGGGCAAGTACCTGCTGGATCTCACCCTCGATGAGTTTCGCCAGTTCTGCGACCGCATCGATGCCGACGTGTACGAAGCCCTGGCTGTCGAGCGTGTCGTGGCCGCGCGCAACTCGCTGGGCGGCACGGCACCGGAGCAGGTGCGGTGGCAGCTCGGCCTGTTTGAGGAGAAGCTGGCTGTCACGCGCGCGTGGGTGGAGGAGAAGGAGAAGCAGATTGCGGTGGAGCTGTAGCCGGCGGGCCCGGGCGTGCCGGAGGGCATGCCCGGGCCGTCCCTTTGCATTTGCGTGAAACCTTTGTCCTCGCGAATGTCGACGCGCGGGTCGAATGGAGCACGGGTACGGCACGGATCCCCTACCTGAAAACCCTTCCTTCGGATCTGCACAGCGCGTTTCTCGCCCGCTACCGGAAACGGCTGCGGACGCGCTTTCCGGAAACGCCGGTCTTCTACGGGTTCAAACGGGTGCTCCTGGCGGCAACACATCCGTGACCCGCAGGGTGCGGAACCGGAAAGAGGGAGAGCGGGGGCATTAAAATCGATAAAATGGAAGCAGAATGGCCTTCGCGGGGCGAAGGGGGAGACGAAGATGTGCGGACGCTTCCTGCTGCAGACGGATCCGAAGACACTCCGGGAGCGGTTCGATGCGGCGGTGCCAGAGGAACTGGCGCCGCGGTACAACATCGCGCCGGGGCAGCCGGTTCTGGTAATCGTCCATGATGGGAAGCGGCGACGGGCCGGGTTTGTGCGGTGGGGACTCGTTCCGCCGTGGGCCGAGGCGCCGACGGCCCGTCACCAGCTGATTAACGCCCGCGCAGAGACAGCGGCGGAAAAGCCGGCGTTTCGCCGCGCGTTTTTGACGCGCCGGTGCCTGATCGTGGCCGACGGCTACTACGAGTGGTCGGCAGAAGGCGGGCGCAAGCAGCCGTACTGCGTGCGGCGCCGCGACGGACAGCCCTTTGCCTTTGCCGGGCTGTGGGAGAAGTGGCAGGGGGCCGACGGGACGACCTATACCGGCTGCGCCATCTTGACCACGCGGGCCAACGCCCTCACCGCGCCGGTCCATCCGCGCATGCCGGTGATTCTCCCGCCGGAAGGGGAAGCGCTGTGGCTGGATCGCACGGTGGCCGATGTGGAACGGCTGCAGGACTTGCTCCGTCCCTATCCGTCGGAGGAACTCGTGTGCTACCCCGTGAGCACGCGCGTCAACAACGCGCGCTACGACGCACCAGACTGCGCCGCGCCGCTTCCTGCGCCCGACGGGACGGCGCGTCCGGTGGCGGCGGACGCCGGAGAACCCGCGAACGATCCCTTGCCATAGAAGCAGCAGGCGGCGGGCGACTTGCGAAACCGGCGTGGCTTCGGCACACTGAAGGTAGAGCGTCCAGGGAGGTGGGTGCCGATGCCCAAGCGGGCCCTTGTCGTGGTGGATATGGTGAAGGACTTCGTCCTCGATGAGGGCAAGCTGACATGCGGGAAACCGGCCCAGGCCATCATCCCGTTCATCGTCGACAAGGTGCGCCAGTTCCAGGCCGCCGGTGACCTCGTCGTGTTCGCCATGGACAACCACCGAGAAGACGACCCGGAATTCACGACAAACGGCGGGCCGTTTCCGCCCCATTGCATTGCCGGGACGGAAGGCGCGGAGCTGGTAGACGAGCTGGAGGCGCTGGTGCACCCCGACGACCTGCAGACGATCAAGCTGCCGAAACAACGCTACAGTGCCTTCTACAACACGGGACTGGAGTACATCCTGAAGCAGGCGGGGGTTGAGGAGCTGCACGTCGTCGGTGTCTGCACCCACATCTGCGTCCAGCAGACGGTGGCCGACGCCTGGTACCGGCAGATCCCGACGGTGGTGTACCGCGACGGCGTGGCCAGCTTTGACGACACCACCCACGAGCAGGGCTTGCGGTACATGCGTGACATCCTGGCGGCCCGAATTCTGTAATCCGTTCAGGAATGATGTGGGGGAGCAGGGATTCCTTTTTTGTCCTTTCTATGTAATAATTTTACACGAAATACTTAATAAAACTAAATTGTAAAGGATTTTTTCACACAAATTTCATCAACTTGGGGTCAACTGTTCAGAATTGAGATGGTATAATCAATTTCGGTGTCAATCGCGCGCCGGCGAGCCTTTTCGTCTTTTTTCGAAGTCGCCGACGTTCGGCCGTGAAGAAGAGGAAGCGACGCGCAACGTGTCGAGAAAACGAAATTGATCGTCGGCGAACTCTGCGCGAAGGTGGGATCGGCCTTGATCGAGATGATCGACGTGTGGAAGACCTATCCTAACGGCACCCACGCCCTTCGCGGGATCACGGTCCGGATCAAGAAAGGGGAATTCGTCTACGTTGTCGGGCCCAGCGGCGCCGGCAAGTCGACGTTCATCAAGCTGATGTACCGAGAAGAGCGGCCGACCAAAGGCCAAATTTTTGTCAACGGCATCAACCTGGAAGCGCTGCGGGAGCGCCGCATCCCGTACCTGCGGCGGAACATCGGGGTTGTGTTCCAGGATTTCAAGCTGCTTCCCAAGTTGACGGTGCACGAAAACGTGGCCTTTGCCATGGAAGTGGTGGAGGCTCCCAGCAAGCAGATTCGGCAGCGGGTCAAGGAAGTGCTGGAGTTGGTGAAACTTTCGCACAAGGCCGACGTGTACCCGGATGAGCTTTCGGGCGGCGAGCAGCAGCGCGTGGCCATTGCCCGCGCCCTCGTCAACCGTCCCAGCGTGCTCCTTGCCGATGAGCCGACAGGGAATCTGGACCCCGAAACGTCGTGGGGCATTATGCACCTGTTGGAGGAAATCAACAATCGTGGCACGACGGTGGTGATGGCCACGCACAACCGCGAAATCGTGAACACGATGCGCAAACGGGTGATTGCCATCGAAAACGGAGAAATCGTGCGCGATGAACAGCGGGGGGAATACGGCTATGAAACTTAGAACCTTCCGCCGTCATCTGCGCGAAGGGGTCAAGAACATCGGCCGCAACGGCTGGATGACCTTTGCCTCGGTCAGCGCGGTGGCCGTCACCCTGTTTCTGCTCGGCGTTTTTCTCATCCTGGCAATGAACGTCAACCATTTCATGGCGCACGTGGAAAGCCAGGTGGAAATCAAGGTCTACCTCACGCCCGACGCCAAGCCGGAGCAGGTGAAGGCGGTGGAAACGGCGTTGCGTAACCAGTCGGGCATCAAGTCGGTCGTGTATGTCTCCAAGGATCAGGGGATGGAGGAACTGAAAAAGCGCCTAGGGGACAAAGCGGAGCTGCTGGAAGGGTTGGAAAAACAGAACCCCTTGCAGGACCGCTTCGACGTGAAAACCTATGATCCGCACCAGACACCGCAGGTGGCCGAGAAGATTCGCCAGATTCCCCACGTGGATGAGGTACAATACGGCAAGGGATGGGTGGAAAAATTCTTTGATTTCACACGCATGGTGCGCAATGTCGGGCTGGTGTTCATTGTCGGCCTGGCGTTTACGGCCATGTTCCTCATCTCGAACACGATCAAAATTACCATTTTTGCGCGCCGGCGCGAGATCGAGATTATGAAACTGGTGGGCGCCACCAACTGGTTCATTCGCTGGCCCTTCTTCATCGAGGGCATGCTTCTGGGGTTCCTGGGCGCCCTGCTGCCCATCGCCGTGCTGTGGGTGGGGTATCACGCGCTTCTCGACATGGTGCGGCAAGACTTGTCGCTCTTCTTCCTCGATTTGTTACCCGTCACACCACTGATGGCACAGGTTTCCCTGTTGCTCGTGGTCATCGGCATGCTGATTGGGATGTGGGGCAGCCTGATTTCGATGCGTCGCTTCCTGAAGGTATAGGAGACGGAAAACGCCACACCCGAAACGCACGCGGAGAAACACACACCAACGTGTCGGGAGGGGGAACACGGGATGCGCAAAGCATGGGGGTCCGCCGTGCTTGCGGCGGCGGTGATGGCGGCGACGCTGTTCCCGCAGCTGGGCGGGGCCGAAAGTCAGGTCAGCAAGCTCAAACGCGAGATCGCCCGCATTCGCGAGGAGCAGAAGGCGGCGGCGCAGCGGGCACAGCAGGCGGATCGACAGCTTCAGCAAATCCACGCGCAACAACAGCAACTTCGTCGCGACATCATGTACCTCGACCTGAAGGTGGAAGAAGTCCAGTCGCGCATTGCGAAGCTGGAACGGGAGATTGCCGGAAAGGAAGCCGAATTAAACCGGACCGCGCGGCAACTGGAAGAGGCGGAACGGCGCGTTGCCGAACGGGACAAGCTTCTCCGCACCCGGTTGCGCCTGATGTATCAAAACAGCGATGTTTCGTACTTGGAAGTGCTGTTTAGCGCGGAGAGTTTTGCCGACTTTCTCGATCGCCTGCGCTCGCTGACGCTGATCGCCGAGCAGGATGCCAAGCTGCTGGAAGAGCAGAAGCGCGACCGCGATGCCATCGCCGCGCTAAAGACGAAGTTGGAAGGCGACCTGAAAAAGCTCAGCGCGCTCGTTGCCGAAGTGGAGCGGGAAAAGGCCCAACTGGTGGCCGTCCGGCAGGAAAAGCAAAAGACGGTGCACATGCTGCAGAAAAAGGAAGAGGAAATCGCGGAAATCAAGGAAGAGGAGGAGCAACTGGCGCTTCAGCGCGCCGCCGAGTACTTGGCCAAGAAACGGGAGCTGGAGCGGCTGCTTGAACAGCAGCAACCCAAGCGCAGCCGGTCCTCGGGTGGATCGGGCGCTTCGGGCGGATCGGGCCATAGCCCCGTCTACACAGGCGGCGGAGCGTTGGCCTGGCCGGTGCCGTCGGCCCACAGCATTTCGTCGGGGTTTGGCTATCGCGTGCATCCGATTACGGGGAAACGGAGCCTGCACAACGGTATCGACATCCCGGCATCGGAAGGGACGCCGATTGTGGCCGCGGCAGACGGCGAGGTGATCGTCGCGGAGTACATGCGCGGCTACGGCAACACCGTGATCATCGACCACGGCGGTGGCCTGTGGACGCTGTACGGCCACATCAAGGAAGGCGGCATTCTCGTCAGCGTGGGACAGCATGTGCGGCGCGGGCAGAAGATCGCGTTGGTCGGTTCGACCGGGCGTTCCACGGGTCCGCACTTGCATTTTACGGTGTACAAGAACCAGCAGGCGGTCAATCCGATGAACTACTTGCGATAAGCGCAGCGTAAACCGGATCCGCAGCGCGCCAAACCGCATGTGGTAAGGCGAGGGTAACGGGCATAGAGATGGGAAGCGAGGGGGCGGAAACGGGAAGGGGGTGAGCGGCGTGAGGTGGAATGGCCGAACGGTGGTGGCACTGGTGCTGGGTACCGCCGTGTTGTCGAGCACCCTGACGCTGGTGGCCGTTGACGGCGTGCAGGCGGTGACGCGCCTGTTTTCCTCCCCGAACGATGAGGCGAACCTCTTGACGCTGTCGGGTGTGGGACAAGCGTCGTCGAACGGGGACGGGCTGCCATCCTCCTTTGGCAAGATCGTGCAAACCTATCGCCTCATCCAGCGCCACTACCTCGAGCCGGTGGCGGACGAAAAGCTGGTGAACGGCGCCATCGAGGGGATGCTGGAGGCC
>PKQU01000216.1 GCA_017577925.1 Bacillota bacterium | reverse complement strand
GCATCGACGACGTGGAGCAAAAGATCGGCGTCGCAGACTTCCTCCAGCGTGGCGCGAAAGGCGGCCACCAGGTGGGTGGGGAGGTTCTGGATAAACCCGACCGTGTCGATCAGTACCGCGTCATGGCCGCTTGGAAGCTTGAGGCGGCGGACCGTGGGGTCAAGGGTGGCAAACAGCTTGTCCTCGGCCAGGACGTTGGCCCGGGTCAGGCGGTTGAGAAGCGTCGACTTGCCGGCATTCGTGTAGCCGACCAGGGCCACGCGGAAGACGCCCCCTCTGCGACGCCGCTCGCGCAACAGGACGCGGTGGCGCACCACTTCCGCCAGCTCGTCCTCGAGGTCGGCGATGCGCCGCCTGATGCGTCGCCGGTCCACCTCCAGCTTCGTTTCCCCCGGTCCCCGCGTGCCGATGCCCCCGCCCAGGCGGGACAGCTCGCGTCCCTTCCCGGCCAGGCGGGGCAACAGGTAGCGCAGCTGGGCCAGTTCCACCTGCAGTTTGCCTTCCTTCGTGCGGGCCCGCTGGGCGAAGATGTCCAGGATGAGCTGCGTGCGGTCGATCACCTTGCACGGGATGACCGCTTCCAGGTTGCGAACCTGGGCCGGCGACAGCTCCTGGTCCACAATGACGAGGTCCGCCTCGGCCTCCTCGGCCAGCCGGGCCACCTCTTCCGCCTTCCCCCGCCCCATGTACCAGGCCGGATCGGGCTGGTGGCGCTTCTGCGTCACCGTGTACACCACTTCGGCGCCGGCCGTCTCTGCCAGGCGGTGCAGCTCGACCAGGGCGTCGTCGAAGGCCGCAGCATCCTGACCGTCTGTGCGAATGCCGACCAAAATGGCGCGTTCCATCGCACCCCTCCCGATTGTCCCGCTCCATCTTACCAAATGTCGCGCGCTTCGGCCACCTCGAGGTCCTCCGGCAGGAGGGTCATCAACTCGTCGCGCGTGACCGGCGACTTGTGGAGGAGGCGAAGGGCCTGCCGGCGAAAGGCGCGCTCGAGCACGTTGCGCACAAAGCGGGCGTTGCTGAATCCGCCGGCGGGGTGATCCATCGCCCTGACGATCATGCGTTTCAGCTTGAGCCGTGCCGTCGGTGACAGCACATAGTCGTGGTCACGGACCATCTGGTCGGCGATGGCGAGGAGTTCGTCCACGGTGTAGTCGGGAAAGGTGAGCTGAATGGGAAAGCGCGACGGAAGGCCCGGATTGACGCGCAAGAAGGCATCCATTTCCTGCGGGTAGCCGGCGAGAATGAGGACAAACTCGTCGCGGTGGTCTTCCATCGCCTTCACCAGGGTGTCGATGGCTTCCTTACCGAAATCCTTCTCCCCGCCGCGGGCGAGGGAATAGGCCTCGTCGATAAACAGCACCCCGCCGAGCGCCTTTTTGATGTGCTCCCGCGTACGCTGGGCGGTATGCCCGATATATTCCCCCACCAGGTCGGCACGCTCGGCCTCCACGAGGTGGCCCTTGGCCAGCACCCCCATCTCGTGGAGCAGGCGGCCGACCAGCCGGGCTACGGTGGTCTTCCCCGTCCCCGGATTGCCGCGGAAAACCATGTGCAACGTCTGCCGTTGGGCTTTGAGGCCGGCCTCCAGCCGCCGCTGGCCGACGGTCAGGTACGCGTACACGCCATACAGCACCCACTTGACGCGGTCGAGGCCGATGAGGCGGTTGAGCGCCTCTACCGCCTCGCGCAATCCGGGCGACGTTGCCGGGTCCGCCAGCACGTCGGCAAAGGGCGCGCGCGGAACGCTGGTCGGCGGAACCGGATCGAAGAGCACCTGAATGCGCGGTCGATGCGCCGTTCGCACCTCGCTGTTCATGCCCGCACCCCCTATCTCTCCCAGTATACGCGGGCAGGGGGCGGGGCCTAGCCGGTCAGACGTAGATCATTTTCACCGTCATGCCGCCGTCGATGACCAGGTTCTGTCCGGTGATGAACCCTTCGCGTTCGGTGGCGAGGAACAGGCAGGCGCGGGCGATGTCCATCGGATCGCCGACGCGTCCCACCGGGTGCTGCGCGCGGTCGGCCTCGGTGTGCTCCGGCTCGTGGCGCAGGCGCTTCTTCTTCCACCGGGCCGTCTCGATCCACCCGGGACTGATGGCATTTACTCGGATCCCGTACGGGCCCAGGGAGATGGCCAAGGCATGGGTGAGGGCGAGCACCCCGCCCTTTGACGCCGCGTAGGCCTCGCTGCCCGGCTCCGACATGAGGGCGCGCGTCGAGGCGATATTGATGATGCTCCCTCCCCCGCTGGCTTTCATCAGCGGAGCGGCGTGCTGGCTGCACAAGAGTGTGCCGGTCAGGTTGACGGCGAGGACGCGGTTCCATTCCGCCAGGGTCAGGTCCTCCAGCGGCGTAAACCGGCTGATGCCGGCGTTGTTGACGAGGATGTCCAGGCGGCCGCAGCGGCGTTCCACCTCCGCAAACAGCCGGGCCACATCCTCTTCCCGGCTGACGTCCGTCGGCTGCCACCAAACCTCCTTGCCTGCTGCCCGCAGCTCCGCTTCCGCTTCCCGTCCCGCTTCCTCATCGCATTCGGCGAGCACGACC
>PKQU01000215.1 GCA_017577925.1 Bacillota bacterium | reverse complement strand
ACTGGGAACCGCGGTTGTGCCAATGGTCGCGCGAAAGGGGAGCGGGCACGACCAGCTGATCGACCTGCTTCGTGAGGGGGTGCCGGACGCCACGTTAACCGTACCGTATCCCGCCGAGGTGGAGACGGCCGTTGGCGAGCTGGATGCATTGTTGGCCGCATCTTCCTGTCCTCTCCGTCCGAGTCGCCGCTGGTTGGCCCTGATGTGGCTGGAAGGCAACAAGACGGTGGAGGCCATCCTGCGCCAGCAAGTGCCGGACGAGTTCCTTGTGCAAATGGAAAAGGTGCGCGCGGCGGCACCCGCCGACATCGAGCACTGCATCCGCAGCGCCCGTTATGCCTTCATCGAGCGGCTGGTCGGTGAGGTGACACAGCAGACCCGGAGGGCGGAGGGGCGCACCTGGAGCGACCGCATCGACGACCTCCTGCTGCATCCCGTGCTCGGAATTCCCCTGTTCCTCGGGTTCATGTACCTCATCTTCCAGATGACCTTCAGCTGGCTGGGCACTTCGCTGTCCGACGCCCTCGACGAATGGATCAGCGGTCCGATCGCCGACGGGTTGAAAGCGGGACTGGTCCGGATGGGCAGTCCGGACTGGTTTGTCCAGCTGATGACGGACGGCGTACTGGCCGGAGTCGGCGCCGTGCTCGTGTTTCTGCCGCAGATCAGCATTCTGTTCTTTTGCCTCTCCTTTTTGGAGGACTCCGGCTACATGGCCCGCGCCGCCCTGCTGATGGACCGCTTCATGTCCGCCATCGGGCTGAACGGCAAGGCGTTTATCCCGTTGGTCCTCGGTTTCGGCTGCAACGTCCCGGCGATCATGGCCACGCGCACGCTGGAAGATCCGAAAAGCCGTCTGATCACCGCCTTGATCGCGCCGTTCATGTCCTGCTCGGCTCGGCTGTCCGTCTACTCCCTCTTCGTTGCGGCCTTCTTCAAGCACGGCGGGGCGACCGTCGTATTTGCCCTTTACGTCGCGGGGATCGTGGTGGCCCTGCTGACCGCGTTGTTGCTGAAAACCGTGGTTCGGATTCCCGAAGGAACCTTTTTGCTGGAGATCCCGCCCTACCGGGTGCCGATGCTGAAAAGCCTGCTCCTGCACACATGGGACAAAGTTAAGGGTTTTGTCCATAAGGCGGGCACCATCATCTTCGGGATGTCGGTGCTGATCTGGTTCCTGGCCCACTTCTCCTGGCGCGGTTTTGTTCCCATTGAGCAAAGCTTGCTTGCCGCGCTGGGCGGCTGGATTGCGCCCCTTGTTGCGCCGCTGGGCTTTTCCAGCTGGGAGGCGGGCGTTTCGCTGGTGACGGGCTTCCTGGCGAAGGAGCTGGTCGTGTCGACGATGAGCATCTTGTATAGCGGGGGAGACGAGGGCAAGCTCGTCGACCTCTTGCAACAGGCCTTTACCCCGTCGGCGGCTCTCGCATTCCTGTTCTTTGTGCTTCTCTATACCCCCTGCGTATCGACTGTAGCGATGATGGGACGGGAAACCGGGTCCTGGAAATGGGCGCTCTTCTCCGTCCTCTACAGCGTAACGGTGGCATGGATTGTGGCTTTTGCCGTCTACCATGTCGGTCGGTTCATCCTTTGAGAGGGAAGGGATGCGCATGATCTACGCGGTGATTGCGGCCGTGCTCGGCTTTGCCGGCTGGCAGCTTTACAAATTTGTGCGCCGGATCAACCGAGGCGGTTGCGCGTCGGGTTGTTGCGAAGGCTGCGAGGTTTCGCAAACGTGTGCCTCGTCCAAGGCATCGCTGCGTTGAGCGGAAGGAGGCGGACGTGGACGTGGCCGAAGGGCATGCCCCGTGTCACCCGGTGGTACGAGGACGATTGGCGGACACGAAAAACCCCCGTGCGTGGGCACGGGGGTTTTGGCGCTCGACGCGCTTACGCCGTCGTGAACTGCTCTTCTTCCGTCGAGCCGGTGAGGGCGGTCGTCGAGGCGGTGCCGCCGGAAATGACCATGGCCACTTCGTCGAAGTAGCCGGTGCCCACTTCGCGCTGGTGGCGCGTGGCCGTGTACCCGTAGGCCTCGGCGGCAAACTCGGCCTGCTGCAGCTCGGCGTAGGCGGACATGCCGCGGTCGCGGTATTGCCGCGCCAGTTCGAACATGCTGTAGTTGAGGGTGTGGAAGCCGGCCAGCGTGATGAACTGGAACTTGTAACCCATCTCGCCCAGCTCGTGCTGGAAGCGGGCGATCGTCTCGTCGTCCAGCTTCTTCTTCCAGTTGAAGGACGGCGAGCAGTTGTAGGCGAGGAGCTTGCCGGGGAACTTCTCGTGGATCGCCTCGGCGAACCGGCGCGCTTCCTCCAGGTTCGGCTCCGACGTCTCCACCCACAACAGGTCGGCGTACGGCGCGAAGGCGAGGCCGCGGGCGATGGCTGCGTCGAGGCCGCCGCGGAAGCGGTAGAACCCTTCCGGCGTGCGTTCGCCGGGTTCGATGAATTCGCGGTCGCGCGGGTCGATGTCGCTGGTGATCAGCTTGGCGCCGTTGGCGTCGGTGCGGGCGATCAGCACCGTCGGCACGCCCATCACGTCGGCGGCCAGGCGCGCGGCGAT
>PKQU01000043.1 GCA_017577925.1 Bacillota bacterium | reverse complement strand
GGGCCTCCTGTGCAAGGAGACCCACGAAAACACGATCCGCTTCGCCCCGCCGCTCGTCATCACCAAGGACGAGCTCGACTGGGCGCTGGAGCGCATCCGCGCGGTGTTTGCGGGGTAAGTTGGATCGACCCTTCGGCAACGTCACCCCCGGGCTCGTCCGGGGGTTGGTTATTCTTTGGAAGGGGTGGGGCAGCTGCTCGATGTACGCCACCAACGCGTCGATGTCCTCGGGTCGATACACGCCGTTGATGCCCTCGCACAGCCCGACAGCTGCGTGGCATCCCACGTGTAGCGCAGACCGGACACCTGCAGCATGCACGTCTTGTGTGTACAGCTCACCCCACGTCACCTCACCGGCGTCGAGATCGGCACGGATGCCCCCGGGGTTCATAAAGGCGTCGGCAAAGGCCGTTTCAGGTACGCGGAACAAGCCCCACCGCTCCTCCTCGTTTGACCGGATCCTTTTTCCAGGAGCGGCGTACCGAACCGCAACCCGCAACACCGTTTGGCATGGCCCCGTGGCGTCAAGCAAGGCCACGCGTGCAAAAAAAAAAACGCCCGCGCCTGCGCCCCGTCGCAAGCACCGGCATATCGCCACTGTGCGGCCACGTAAACGGAAACACCCGACCGCCTTTCGGTTACCGTTGCGCGTACCGCGCCCGCCACGCGTCGCGCAACGCCCCCAGCAGCACCTCCTTCTGCACCGCATCGCCCCGCCTGAGCGCTTTACCAAGGCAATCCAAAAGGTGGTTGACGCGCACGGTCCACAGGAAACGTTCCAGCTCTCCGTCGGTGATCGACACACCGGAAATCGTCTCCCCAACACAACCGTCGCGAGAACGGGGTGGTAGAGGCGGGCCATCGACGCCCGCACGCCCCTGGCGCCATCCGTCGGCGTCGCCCCGCGAAACCGTTTCCTCCAAGGGTGTCGGCACAATCTTGCCGTTTCGGAAGCGGGAAACCCGCGCGACCCCTTCCTCATACAGCCACAAGGTGCCGGTTGACGCCAAGAGCCGCACCGAGCGGTGGAACACGTCCCACAGCGGATCGCCCTCCAGCTCACGCGCGGTGGGTGCGGTAACGTACAGGGTGCCGCGCAGATGGCCACCCTCCCCCGGCACGAAAAGGGTAAACGCGCCGCATTTGGAGTGGATGGCGATCACGCTGCTGTCCCCATCGGAAGGGTGGCGTTCCACGTTCAGCGCGGCATGCCGGCGGCACAAGGCCAGAAGCCGCTGCACCTGACCGGGCGCGTAAGGGGCCGTGAAGTTGTCGCACAGCCCGCGAATGCTCATTCCAGACCGGTTCATGCGCACCACCTCAAGGTGTTGGTCGGCTCGCTGCAGTCTATACCGGTTGGGCACAAGAGGTTCCGAGCGCGTTTCCATGGTCGATCACAACAACAGAAGGGATTCTTAGCATGTCCACCCGCTGACAGTTTTATCTCACCCGATGAACCACCGACGGGGAAGGGTGCGGTCAGCCCTCCACACGCGCCCGCCCGACGGCTATAGAGGCCGTCGCCAGCGCGGCGAGGGCCAACACCCCATAGCCAAGCACGTACAAGGCCACCGGTGGGAGAGGCAAACCGCCGACCGGCTCCTCGCGAAAACTAAACATCGACCACAGCGACCAGACAGGGTTGAATGCCAGGATCCCGTCGCCCCAGAACCCACCGGCCGGCGGTGCCGACGGGTGGAAGCGCTCCCACCACAAGCGGACAAACTGGGCCAAAAGCGCGGTGCCGATCACCATCGCCCCCACGGCGGCATAGGACGTCACCATAGCCGCGCTGGTGCGACGGCAAAGGGCCGAGGCGAGCACGCTGAAGCTGCCGACGACGGCCATGGTGAACAGGAAAAAGGCAAAGGCGGCCGTCAACAACGCCGGCGACACGCCGCCGTACACAAAGACGATGGCGTACAGGGGGAGGGACGCCACTACGAGCAGCACGAGAAAGCTTAACGAGGAAACCAGCTTGCCGACGACGATCTCCGCCGCCGTCAGATTGGTTGTCAGAAGCACGTGCAGCGTCTGCCGTTCCCTTTCGCCGCTGATCGTGCCCGCCGCCACCGCTGGCGTGAGGAAGAGCACCATCACGAGCTGCAACGTCGACAGCAAGTAAAAGAGCTCGCGGCTGGTGGCGGAAACCACGTTGGGCCCGGTGGACACGTAGAGATACCCCAACATGACTGCACCCATGACAGCAAGATATCCGCTGAGGAGCCACGCCGAACGGCGCGACCGCACGCGCCGGCGCAGCTCCACGGCCAGCACCGCCCGCAAGAAACGCGCCCGCAGCTTGGTCATCGTTTTCCCTCCCCGGTGACGGACAAAAAAACCTCTTCCAGGGTGCGCACAGCCGGCTGAAAGCACAGCACGCGGAATCCGGCGGACACCATCGCCTGCAGCAGGGCAGCCTGATGGGCTTCGTCGCCGTCAAAGGCGACCGTCAGCGTTCGGCCTTCCCGCTCCACCCGCTTCACGCCGTCGCGCGCGGCCAGCCACGCCGCCGCCTCTGTGACCCCTTCCAACAGCTCAATGTGCAGGCGCTGCTCTCCCGACGCGCGCGCCAGCATTTCGGCAATGCTCCCCGCCGCCACCAGCGTCCCTCCAGCCATGATGCCGACTTCGTCGCACAGGTCGGCCAGCTCGAGCAGGATGTGTGAGCTGATCAGGATGGTCTTGCCCTCGTCGCGCAAGGACTTCAGCAGCGCGCGAAATTGGACACGGGTACCCGGATCGAGACCGGACGCCGGCTCATCCAGGATCAGCACCGCCGGGTCGTGCAGGAGGCAGCGCGCCAACCCGAGGCGCTGCTTCATGCCCCGCGACAGACGATCCACATAGGCATCCGCCTTCTCGGCCAGGCCGACCCGCTCCAGCACGTCCGGAATGCGCCGAGCACGCTCGGCGCGGCCCATCCCGTAGCACGCGCCGTAGAAGTCCAAGTATTCCGTTACCTTCAGGTCGTCGGCAAAGCCAAAATGATCGGGGCTGTAGCCCACGATGCGTCGCACCCGATCCGGCTGGGTCGCCACGTCGTAGCCGCCAACGATGGCCCGGCCCGCGCTCGGACGCAGAAGCGTCGCCAACATGGCCAGCGTCGTCGTCTTGCCCGCGCCGTTGGGCCCGACCAGGCCAAAAATCGTGCCCTCGCGGACGGAAAGGTGAAGCTCCTTGACCGCCACGGTCGGCCCAAAACGCTTGGTGAGGTTCTCCGTTCGGATCATGGCCGTGCCCCCTTTCCGGCACGTTCATCGAGCGGCTGCACCACGAGGGCTAGGCGATGCGTATGCGGACGCTTGCCGTTAACGGCAACCTCCAGCACATCGGCATCAGTCCAGGCGAACACCGTGGGCCCTCCCGATCCCTCCATCCGTCGCCATTCCACCGCCGATTCCGCCAGAAACCACTCGCGCCGCCGGGGATCGGTCTGGGCCTCCGCGGGCACCAGTGCGTCGGGGGTCAGGTCTTCTGCGCCTGATGCTTCCGATACAGAATCGGTCACCACCGCGGTCGCACCCGGCTCCAGGTCGCCGAGAGCGATCACCGCGCGGCCGTATACGAGACGGACCTCACGAAGCGCAAACGGGGTCCCGTTCGTCACCGTGCCCGTCAGTCGCGCGCCCGCGACGCGGAGGTCGGCCGAGATGCGCCCGACGTTGGTCATCGTACCGCTGGCGTATAACGGGCGAAACCCGCGAAAGGACACGTCGGGAAAGGTCACGGAAACCTTCTCGCCGCCCATCTGCACTTGGGGAACGCCCCCGCCGCCTACACCGCCGTCGCGTGCGTCCAGGGGCCAAGCCGCCTCCGCCGCGGCGGGTTCCACCCGGTACGTCCCGCCGTGGGGGGTAAAAAGGCCGATGCCCCCGGCCACCTCTCCCGTGCCGTCGCCGCGCAACGAGATCACGGCCAGCTCGTGCGCCGTCACCTGTCCGCCCCATGCCCGCGTGCCCACCGCGTACAGGCCAACCGCCACCACCAGGCTCAGGGCCGGGACAAGAAGCCAATTCCACTCGCGCCGGTCCAGCCGCGCCGTAAGTCCGTAAAGCACCGGTCCCACCACGACAATGTACAGAGCAAACAGCGCCGCCAGCGTCTTGACGTCGGGAAGGACCATGCCCGGCACGCGGCTCAGCCCCTCCCGCAGCATGGACAACACAAACGTTTCCTGCTCGAAGTCCGCAACCGGGTGCAGCTCGGCCCCCAACACGCGCTGCCACAGGTGGGGCAGCCCCGCCCATCCGGCAAAGGGCGGCACGCCAGGATCAAAGGCCACCGCCACCACCTCGCCCCGTCCCCAGTCGCGCGCGGCAATCAGGACCTGCTCACCTTCCGCCACGCGTACCGACCCGGCAACGAGGGTGGCGCGCCCCACGACGATATGGCCCTTGGCGGTCAGCGGAATGCCACCGGCCCGCTCGAGCATCGGCGCGCCGGTCAAGACGGCCGCGCCGGTTACGCGCAGCGGCGACATGTCCGTAAACCGGCCCTCCGTCCCGGAAGCGAGGGCCGGACCGGTGAGCACCAGCGTTCCCCCGTCGCGCACCCACTGGCGCACGGCCTCCACCTGGGCCGGAGCCCAGGAGGCCGACTCGGCCACCACCAGCACGTCGATCCCGTCGAGACCGATGGCCTTGTCGGGAAGGGCGGCCGCGTCGAGGGTCGCCACGACAACCCGGCGCGAATCCGTGCCCAGGCCGCGGAACGACGCGGCCTGGGCCTCAGACCCCACCACCGCCACCACCGCCGTTTCCCGGCCCACCGGTTGGCCCGTCACGTGTGCACGGGCTTCAACCGCACCCGTCTCCGTCACCAACACCGCCGTCACGCCGCCCTGCAGCAACCAGCCCGGCATGTACAGCGTCACCGTTCCCACGCCCGCACCGTTCACCGTCACCGGCGCGCGCGGCTGCCCAACCAAGGAGCTGGGGCCCAGGCTTTCGAGAACCACCTCCCCGCGCCAACCCGGCGAACCATGCATCGTGACGCGCACCGGCGTCCATGCGCTCTCCCGGTACGAGCCGGAAATACCTACCTCGGCGCGCAGGTCGGCCAGCGCCGACGCCGCAACCTCTTTCACGCCAACCATCCCCGAGCTCCCCCATACCAGCAGCAGCGCCATGCCCAGCACCCATCCCCGCCATCCGTCGGCCATATCCACTCCTCCTCTTGCCTGTTTGGCGCCTCGCCGAAAGGGCAACGTGACCATATCTTTCTCTCTAGCGTAACCCACCGCGCCACAAAGGCCAAGAAAAATCTCTCGACAACCCACGGGAGCGGGGAAGACGCAGCGTCGGGAAGACACGGAAAACAAAAAAAGCGGGCGCACCGCTTTGCCGCCTACCGCGCATCTGCCCTCAACGCGGCGGGCAGGCGCTTCCCAAGGTACGCCCCCACCACATGGGGATCCTCGCGCAGCGCCTCGACCGGGCCTTCCCGCACCACCCGGCCGCGCTCGAGCACGTAGGCGCGGTCGGCCACACGGAAGGCGGCGCGGACATTTTGCTCCACGAGAATCATGGCCGTCCCGTATCGGGTGCACAGTTGGCGAAAACGGGAAAAGAGGTCCGTCACCACCTTCGGAGCCAATCCGAGGGACGGTTCGTCAAGGAGGAGAACCCGGGGCCGGGCCATGATCCCCCGCCCGATGGCCAGCATCTGCTGCTCGCCGCCGCTCAGGCTGCCGGCGAGCTGGCCGATGCGCTCGCGCAGGCGCGGAAAATCGGCCAGCACGGCGTCCAACAGCGCCGCGGCCTCACCCTTGTTCCGGCGATACCAATGGTAGGCGCCGAGCAACAGGTTGTCCCGCACGGTAAGACCGGGAAACACCTGCCGTCGCTCCGGCACCAGCACCAGGCCGCGGCGCACCAGCGTCTCCGGAGCCGTTCCCGTCACATCCTCACCGGCGAACATCACGCGGCCGGCGGCGGGCGGAAAACAACCGGCCAAGGCGCCGAGCAGCGTGCTCTTGCCCGCGCCATTGGGCCCGACGACGGCGACGATTTCCCCTTCGTCCACCTGAAGGGTAACCCCGTGCAGCACCGGTGCCGGACCGCGATACACGCGCAAGTCGATGGCCGCCAGCATGTCAGCTCACCTCTTCCCCCAGGTACGCCGCCACCACGGCGGGATGGGTCTGGATCTCCTCCGGGGTTCCTTCGGCGAGAACCCGGCCCTGGTCAAGCACGAGGATGCGATCCGCCACGGTCATCACCAGATCGACGTCGTGTTCGACGAGGAGCACCGTGACGCCTTGGGCCCGCGCCTGCCGGAGCACCGCCGCCAGCTGCTGCCGCTCGGCAGGGTTCAGCCCCGCCGCCGGTTCATCGAGGAGAAGCAGCTTCGGCCGCAGGGCGAAGGCGCGAACGATCTCCACCATCCGCTGCATCCCGTATGCGAGCGAACCCGCGGGAATGTCGGCCACGCCGTCCAAGGAAAAAAGCGCAAGAAGCCGCCGCGCCTCTTCGCGCGAGGTGGCATTGGCGGCGCGCCGGCGGCCGGTACCGAACAAGGCGTCCAGCCACCCGCAGCGGACACGCGCGTCGCAGCCGACCATCACGTTCTCCAGGACGGTCATGCCGGGAAACAGTTCGAGGTTCTGGAACGTGCGCGCAAGGCCGGCGCGGGCGATGCGGTGGGCCGGCCATCCCCGAATGGACTGCCCGTTGAACCGCACCTCACCGGAATCGGCGGCCAAATACCCGGACACGAGGTTGAACAGTGTCGTTTTGCCGGCGCCGTTTGGTCCGATGACGGCGTAGAGAATGCCAGGCGGGACCGAAAACGAGACATCGACCACGGCCTGCACCCCGCCAAACCGCTTTGTCAGCCGGCGCACCTCAAGCAGCCCGGGCATGCTCCCCGCTCCTTTTGCGCCGCCACGTTGCCCACCCGGTGAGGACGCCGTCGGGTTTCAGCAGCAGGATTGCAATCAGGAGAAGCCCGTAGAAAACAAGCTGCACCTCCCCGCCCGCGCCGGGCAGCAGCGCCGGCAGGTACGCCTTCACCCCTTCACCGAGCAGCACAAGGGTCGCCGCCCCGGCCGGCGCTCCCCACAGGCGGTGCCCCCCGCCGACAACGACCATCATCACGAACTGGATCGACATCATTACGCCGAAGGACGACGGGCTAACAAACGTGACGTAAAAGGCATACAGCGCCCCGGCCAGCCCGGCGAAACCGGCGCTGAGCACAAAGACGGCCAGCTTGTAGCGTGACGCGGGAATGCCGAGCGCTTCCGCCGCCGCTTCGCTTCCGGCAATGGCCCGCAGCGCGCGGCCAATCGGGGACGTCACCAGGCTGTAAGCCATGGCCAGCGCCATCGCCGCCGCGCCCCACGTGAGGATCAGCCATGCCCGTTCCCCCTCGACGGTCCACGGACCGACGGCCAGCGCCGGAATGCCGACAATCCCCGACGAGCCGCCGGTCACCGCCTCCCATTCCACCATGACAATATGAAACACCATCCCCAGCCCCAGCGTGGCCATGGCCAGGTAGTGTTCGCGCAGACGCACTGCCGGCCGCCCCACCACCCAGGCCACAGCCATCGTCAGCAATACGGCCGCCGGCAGCGTCAGCCACCCGTTCCATCCCAACCGGGTTGACAACACCGCCGCCACATAGGCGCCCATGCCGTAAAACCCGGCGTGGCCCAGCGACACCTGGCCGGCGTACCCCATCAAAAGGGACAAGCCGACGGCCACCACGGTGTACAGGCCGATCACGTTGAGCACGCTGAGCCAGTAGGGGCTTGCCCCCCACGCCAGGAGCGCCAAAGCCGCGACGGAAACGGCGATCATCCCTATGTACCGGCGGGTTTTCACACGCACGGCCATTGTTGCCCCCTTTCCGCTATCGAGGCTCACACCCGCTTGCCCTCGGCCCGGCTCCACAAGCCCGATGGCCGTACCAGCAGCATGGCAAGGAGAAGCGCAAAGCTGATCACGTCGCCGTATCCGGACGACAACAACCCCGTGGCCAGTGACTCAACGACGCCGAGCAACACGGCCCCAACAACGGCCGCCGCGGCGTTGTTCAGCCCGCCGATCACCGCGGCGACAAATCCTTTCATGCTCAACATCAACCCCATGTCATAGGTGGCCCCGGTGATCGGCGCGACCACCACGCCGGCCAGACCGCTGACGGCCCCGCCGACGACAAAGACCCAGAAGGACAGCGTGGTCGGGCGGATGCCGTACAGGCGCGCGGCGAAACGGTTCATGACGTTGGCCCGCACGGCCTTCCCCGTGTAGGTCTTCTCGAAGAAGAAAACCAGGGCAGCAAAAAAGAGCAAGCAGAGCACCAGCGCCCATACAGTCTGCCACAGGATCGTCGCCCCGCCGATGGAGATCGGCTCCCCTTCGGTGAACATAGGCATGGCGAGAGGATCGGTGCCGAAGACCAGCAGCGCCGCGCCACGCAACGCCATCCCCGCCCCGATCGTCAGCATGATCACCGTCATCGGCCGGCTCTGGCGGGCGGGATGCACCACCGCCCGCTCCACCCCCGCCGCCACGGCGGCCGCCACGAGCACAGCCAGCACCACGCACACCCACAGGGGCAGTCCCCGCATCGACAGCCACGCCCCGGTAAGGGCGCCCACGGCGGCAAACTCGCCTTGGGCGAAGTTGAGGACGCCGGTTACGTTGTAGATGAGTACAAACCCGACGGCAACCAGCGCGTAAATCGCTCCCACGGTCAAGCCGGATAACATCAGCTGCAGCACCATCGTGCCCGCATCCACCGCCTTCCCCCCTTTCAGCGCATCATGCCGAAACGCCGACGAGCCACACAGGAGGCTCGCCGCCCTGCTTAGGGTTCCAACAACTTCCATGCACCGTTGCGGACCTCGATGAGCACCAGGGCGTCTTCCTTCAGCCCGTTGTGGTCCTCCGGCGTGAACGTGAACACACCGGTCACGCCGACAAACTGCTGAATATTCCGCTCAAGGTAGTCGCGGATCGCCGCCGGCTCCGTCGCCCCGGCCTTGAGGGCGGCAACGAGCATCTGGATGGCGTCCCATGCGTGACCACCAAAGGTGTTGGCGGGATCGTTGTACTTGGCCTCAAAGGCCTGGCGGTAGGCCAAGAGAATCGGCTTCTGCGGATCGCTGTCGGGGAGCTGGTCGGCGACGAGGAGCTTGCCGGCAGTGAAGATGACCCCTTCCGCCGCCTCCTTGGCCTGCTCGATGAAGGCCTTGTTGGCAATGCCGTTGGACTGGAGGATGGGGATGTCATAGCCAAGCTGGCGCGCGTTTTGTGCCACGATGGCCCCCGAAGGCACAGTGGTGTACACGAGGAGGGCTTCCGGTCTTTTCGCCCGCAGGTTGGTCAGCTGCGGAACCATGCTCTTGTCGTCGGCCTTGAAGGTGGCAAACCCCACCGCCGTGATCCCGTACCGCTTCGCCTGGGCCTCAAATTCGCGCTTTCCGCCCTCCCCATAATCGTTGGCCGAGTTCATCCACGCCACATTGCGGATCCCCCGTTTTTGCAGGTACGCGAGCAGCTTGGGCACGACAAGGTCGTCCCCCTGCGCCACCTTGAAAACCCACTTCTTCACCGGCGTGGCAATGCGCATATCCGACGCGAGGGAAAGGAAGGGAACTTGCGCCCGCTCGATCTCGGGAATCATCGCCAGGCTGCTGGTGCTCGTGGTCCCGCCGATGACGGTGACCACCTTGTGTTCATTGAGCAGTTTCTTGAGCGCCAGCACCGCCTTGGTCGGATCCGACTCGTCATCGTACACGAAGAGCTCCAGCTTCTTTCCGCCGATGCCGCCGGCAGCGTTGATCTCCTCGGCCACCATGAGAAGCGTATCCCGCTCCGGCTTGCCCAGCGTTGACGCCGCCCCCGTCACCGACACGATGACGCCGACGGGAATGGACCCCGACGCCGGACCGGACGGCGGACCCTGCGCCGGCTCCGGGCCGCCCGTCTCCCCACCGGAACTGCCGCCCGTGTTCGTCGCCGGTGCCGCGCACCCGGCAACCAGAACCGCGAGCAGGAGGGGCCACAAACCGATGGACATCAGCGCGCGTAAGCGGCCCATGGCGCCACCCCTTCTTCCCGTTTCGGCTGAACGGCCACCCGCTCGCCGGTCACCACGTGGCGGACCGGCACGAGTTCCTCAAACCAGCTCCGCGGCGACGCGACGCCCCAGAACGTGGCCCGCTGCGGGTCATCGCTCCGCCACACCACCGGCTCCCAGTCGGGGTCGCCGGTGAAGTAGTCGCCGGTGTACAGCTCGACGCGGATGCCGTCCGGATCCCGCAGGTACAGGAAAAAGGCATTGGACAGGCCATGCCGGCCGGGGTACCGTTCAATGCGCGAAGCGTGGCCGGTGGCGCCAAGGATGTCGCAAAAATCAAGGATCACCTTGGGATCGGGCACCCAGAAGGCAACGTGGTGGAAACGCGGCCCGTCGCGGTGCGTCAGGGCCACATCGTGGACGTTGGGCTTGCGAAACAGCCACGCCGCCCACAGTTTCGGCGGATCGTCCGGTGTCACCGTCGCCTCGGAACAGCGGAAGCCGAGGGTCTTGGTGTACCAGTCATAGGCCTTGGACAAATCGGACACGAAGCAGTGGATATGGTCGATGCGCTGCAGTCGCGCCCCACGGTGGAGATGGAATTTCTGCAGCATCCGCTCCGCTTTGTCCATGGCGCAGAAAAACTCCACCGGTAGGCCGACCGGGTCCTGCACGCGCAGGGCCCGCCCCTGGCCGCGCTCCTCGCCGGAAGCCACCCATCGCATGGGCAGTCCCTGTGCGGCAAAGGTTTGGGCCAGCGCGTCGAGGTCCTCCTCCCGCGCCACGCGGTACGCGATGTGGCCCACGCTGGGGGTATCGGACTGGGTCAGCACAAGACAGTGGTGGTTGGCGTCTTCGATGGCCCGCAGGAACACCTGGTTCTTCGTTTCTTCCGTCACGTACAACCCGAGCAGGTCGACGTAGAACGCCTTGGACCGCTCCAGATCGGTGACGCACAGCTCCACGTGATGCAGACGGACGATGTTCACCATGGCCCGGTCCCTCCCCTGAATACATGAATTTTTCATTCTATTCCATAAACTTTTGCCGCGCGTCCGCCGTTCAGGCGCGGACCTCCTCGTCCTCGCGCAGGCGGGCCAGGAACTCCTTCACCCGGTCAACGTACACCTGCTTGTCGTAGCCGAGGTAGAGCGCTTCCGCCATGCGCACGGGGTCACCGAAGAAGAACCGCTCATACAGCACCTGGCGCATGCCGAAGCCGCTCATGCAGATGTCCCACGCCAGGCGGAACAGCTGCACGCGCTCGTAGGCATCGGCGTTGGCACCCTGCAGGTACTTGTCAAGGTGGGGCCGTACCTGCGGGTTCCGGAAGTCGGCCTCGGTGGGAATGGCGATCAGCCCGCTGGCCCCAAGCTGGTGGAAGGTTTCCATCAGCCGCCCGTAGAGACGCGGGTACCAGTTGCGCGCGGCGTTCAGCGGGGCAAAGTTGGGCGTCAGGTTCCCCCAGCGGTCCACCTTGGCCTCGGCCTCGCTGGCCACGAGGAAGGCCTTCAGCGTCTCAAGGGCGATGATCACCTCGGCGATCCGCTCGCGAACGTGCGAATACCGATCGACGGCGATCGTCTCCGCCATGTGCGTGAGCACGCCGAGGAGAAACTCCGTCTTCGCCACGTTCTTGGTGACCACCTGGTGCGTCATGTGCACCACGGCATTCGTCTCGCGGTAGGCGTGGTTGCACACCTCAATGTCCTCGAGGGCGA
>PKQU01000214.1 GCA_017577925.1 Bacillota bacterium | reverse complement strand
TCGGGTTTTTGTCGGAAGCGGAGCCGGACGATTTGCCCGCGGTGGTGGACCGCGTTCTCAGGGGAGACTACAGCTTAGACGAGCGCATGATGCTCGAGGCGCAGTGGGTGCGCGATGGAACGGTGCGTGGCTCCTATTTGGCTCTCAACGACGTCGGCGTGGCCCGGGAAGCCTTTTCGCGGATGATCACGACCACCGTGTTTGTCGACGGGGTGTTCCTCAGCCGGTTTTCGGGAGACGGACTTGTTGTTGCCACCCCCACCGGCTCCACCGCCTACTCCCTGTCGGCAGGGGGGCCGATCATCGTGCCGCACCTCGATGCGATCCTCCTTACGCCGGTTGCGCCCCACACGCTCACGGCGCGGCCGATGGTGCTGGCCCCGCAGGATGAGGTGTGCATTCGCGTTGACGCTCCCCACGCGCACATCGGCTTGACCGTTGACGGGCAGCTGGGAGTGCGGCTTGAGCCCGGCGATGAGGTGCGCGTGCGGCGCGCCCCGCACACCACGCTGTTGATCAAGTGGAAGGAACGCGCCTTTTTTGATGTCGTGCGGCGCAAGCTGCAGGGAGACCCACCGAGGGGGGACGGGTTGTGAACAAAGCACAGCGACACATCAAGATCCGCGAGATCATTTCCCAGTATGACATTGAGACGCAAGATGAGCTGGTCAACAAGTTGCGCGAAGCGGGGATTCATGTGACCCAGGCCACAGTATCCCGCGACATCAAGGAGCTGCACCTGGTGAAGGTGCCCACCCCCGATGGACGCTACCGGTACTCGCTTCCCATCGACCAGCGCATCAACCCGCAACAGAAGCTCAAGCGTATGCTGATGGACAGCTTCGTCAGCATTGACCACGCCGAAAACCTGGTCGTGTTGAAGACGCTCCCCGGTAACGCCCAGGCGGTGGCGGCGCTGATCGACAATCTCGACTGGCCGGAGATCGTGGGCACACTTGCCGGTGATGACACCATTCTGATCATCTGTAAGAGAAAAGAAAAATCGGAAGAGCTGGCCCGCCGGTTTCTCGACATGCTCTAGGGAGGCGGCAGAGGAGGAGACCGGGCATGCTACTCGAACTGACCGTGCGCAACCTCGCCCTGATCAAGGAGGCGCACGTCGCTTTTTCCGAGGGGCTCAACGTGTTGACCGGGGAGACGGGGGCCGGCAAATCGATTCTCCTCGACGCCCTCGGCCTGGCGCTGGGCGGGCGGGCTTCGAGTGATTTGGTGCGTCATGGCGCCGCCAAGGCCGTCGTGGAGGCCCTGTTTGAGGTGGATCCCGACCATCCCGCTGCCCGCCGCCTGGCAGAGATGGGCATTCCGGTTGACGGGGGACACATTCTCGTTCGCCGTGACGTGTCCACCGGCGGCCGCAGCGTTTGCCGCATCAACGGGCACTTGGTGACGCTGGCCATGCTGCGGGAAGTGGGCGGGGTGTTGGTTTCCTTCTGCGGCCAGCATGACCAGCAGGAACTCCTCAATCCCGACCGCCATCTGGCGTGGGTCGACGCCTACGGCGGGGCGGAGCTGGCCCGCTGCCGCAGCGAGTACGAGGCGCTCTACGCGCGCTACACGCGGGTGCGTACGGAGCTGGCCCGGATGACGGAGGATGAAAAGGCCCTCGCCCAACGGCTCGACCTGCTCCGCTTCCAGCGAGCCGAGATCGAGGAGGCGGCCCTTGAACCGGGGGAAGAAGAGCGGCTGCTCGCCGAGCGGCAGCGGCTCGTCCACGCCGAGAAGCTGCGCACGGCCCTACACGGGGCCTATGCGGCCCTCGCCGGCGACAATCGGGGAATGGACTGGATTGGCCACGCCTTGGCCTACCTCGAGCAGGCGGCATCCATCGATCCTGACCTGACCGGGTTGCACGAGGCCGTTCAGTCGGCTTACTACCAGCTGGAGGACGCGGTGCGGGAGCTGCGCGATGCCCAGGAAGCCATCCTGGACGACGACGGTCGCCTGGCCGAGGTGGAGGCGCGGCTGGCCTTGATTTCCAGACTCAAGCGCAAGTACGGCGACACGGTAGAGGCCATCCTCGAGTACGCGGCCAAAGTGGAGGAGGAGCTGGAAGCCATTGAAAACCGCGAGACGCGCGTGGAACAGCTCACCCGCGAGCTGGAAGAGATCGGGCGCGATCTCGGCATCGAGGCCGAAGAACTGTCCCATCGGCGGAAGGAGGCCGCGGCGAAGCTTTGCGCGGCAGTGGAAGCTCATCTTCGCGACCTGAACCTGGAGCATGCCCGCCTGCTTGCCGAGCTCCATACCGTTCCCGACGAGGACGGCATTGACGTCGGCGGGAAGCGCGTGCGGGCCATGCCCCATGGGATCGACGCCGTCTCCTTCCTGTGGGCGCCGAACCCGGGGGAACCGCCCAAGCCTCTGGCGCGCATCGCTTCGGGTGGGGAACTGTCGCGCCTCATGCTGGCGCTCCAGGCGGTTGTGGCCGACACCGAACCGTACCGCACGCTGGTGTTTGACGAGGTGGATACCGGGATCAGCGGGCGCGCCGCCCAGCGTGTAGCCGAAAAGCTGGCCGCCCTTGCCGCCGGGCGGCAGGTGCTGTGCGTCACGCACCTCC
>PKQU01000042.1 GCA_017577925.1 Bacillota bacterium | reverse complement strand
CGCCAGTATCCCACGTATCCCCACGGCCGGGTGATCCACCTGTCCCTGGGGTTGGTGGCGGCCGGCATGGGTGCCGTTGCGGTGCCGGCGCTTTTGCAGCGGGAGTACACGGCGATCACCTTCCTGGCCCTGGCTGCCCAGCAGTTCCGCGACGTGCGCAACATGGAGCGGAATACACTGTCGCAACTGGACGCGATGGAGCTCGTTCCGCGGGGACCGGCGTACATCGAGGGCATCGCCATGGTGTTCGAGGGGCGCAACTACCTGGTGATTCTCACCGCCTTCCTCACCTCCCTGGCCACGGTCTACGGCGGCTGGACGGCGGGGCTGATCGTCGCCGCCGTCATGCTCGTCCTCGACCACAAGCTGATGGCCGGGAAACTGGTCGGCCACATCGCCGAGGTGTCTGCGGCGCCGCTGCGCTTTGCGGGGCCCATTCTCTATGTCGGAGAGACCCCGATCATGAACGTGGGCCTGACGAAAAACCGGGAGCTGATCCTCCGCCAGGGACTGGGCTTTGTGCTGACACCGCGCAACGACGCCGCGGCGGTGACGCTTGCCAACCCCGGCCAGCGGCAGGCCATCCTCCACGACGTCTCGGTGATTCTGGGGGTGCACCGCGACGACGGTACGCCGGGGCTCATTCCCCTGGCACGGCGCAATCTCGACACCGGGCAGGTGGCCGTCTTTCTCCTGCCGCAGAACCGCGACCCCGAGCTGGCCCGGCGCGTCATCGAACGGGTTCCCGTCCTTGAAGGAGCGGTGCGCCTGCCACGAGAGTCTTCGGCCCGCCGCCGGGGGCCGCAACCCTAGCCGGCGGCAGAAGGAGGACAGGAGCGTGAACATCCAGGTCACCAAATCCATCGTGGCGGTGATCACGACGCAGCCGGAGCGGGCGACGGGCGGCGCTCCGGTATTCGTGGCCAAAAGTCGCGACGAGATGGCGCACATGGCCAGCCTCCTGGAAAACGTGCTGGACGCCATGGCGCATGAGCTGGCCGACGATGTGCTGGTGCTGGTGAAGCACCGCTGAGGTCCTTGCACCGCCTGTGCCGGGTTGCCTCGTGGGAGGCGTGCACTACCGGCTTTTCCGCATGGTTTCGGTTGTGCAGGAAAGCGATAGCAACCTTGTGCCAGCTTCCGGTGGAAAGCCGGGAGCTTTTCCTTTCCCTTGATGCGCCCAATCGCCCTCCAGTATGATGAGGAAAGAGATGTCGTGCAAAGGTGAAGGAGAGGAACGCTCATGGCTCTACCGGTCGTGGCCATTGTCGGACGACCCAATGTGGGCAAATCGACGCTGTTCAACCGCATTGTCGGCGAGCGCATCGCCATCGTGGAAGATCGTCCCGGCGTGACCCGGGACCGGATTTACAGCAGGGCAGAATGGCGGGGGCGCACCTTTTCGATTATCGACACCGGCGGCCTGGACATCGACGCCGAGGATGAAATCCTGCAGCGGGTGCGCCATCAGGCCGAGCTCGCCATTGAAGAGGCCGACGTTATCGTCCTGGTGGTCGACGCCCGGGATGGGGTGACGGCGGCCGATGAAGCGGTGGCCGAACTCCTGTACCGCTCCGGCAAGCCGGTCGTGGTTGCCGTCAACAAGGTGGACAACCGCGAGCTGGCCGACGCCATGTACGATTTCTACCGCCTGGGGTTTGGCGAGGTGCAGGCCATCTCCAGCCTCCACGGCACAGGCGTTGGTGATTTGCTCGACGCCGTCTTGGCCCACTTTCCGGAAGAGGACGCCGAACCCTACGACGACGACGTCATCCGCATCGCGGTGATCGGCCGGCCCAACGTGGGCAAGTCGTCGCTGGTCAATGCCATCCTGGGAGAGGAGCGGGTCATTGTCAGCCCCGTGGCGGGCACGACGCGTGACGCCGTCGACACGCCCTTCGAACGGGACGGACAAGCCTTTGTGCTCATCGACACGGCGGGGCTGCGCAAGCGGGGGCGGGTGTACGAGACGACGGAGAAATACAGCGTGCTGCGCGCCCTCAAGGCCATTGAGCGGTGTGACGTCGCGCTGATCGTGCTCGACGGGCAACAAGGGGTCGTCGAGCAGGATAAGCGCATTGCCGGCTACGCTCACGAGGCGGGGCGGGCGGCCATCTTTGTCGTCAACAAGTGGGACATCGTTGAGAAGGACGACAAGACGGCGGATCGCTTTGTGGAGAAAATCCGCGACGCGTTCACGTTCATGCCCTATGCGCCGGTGCTGTTTGTGTCGGCCAAAACGAAACAGCGGGTGCACAAGATCCTGCCCAAGGTGGTGGATGTGGCCGAAAACCACGCCATGCGCGTGCCGACGCACCTTGTCAACGATATCCTGGCCGAAGCGATGGTGCTCAATCCCCCGCCGACCCACAAGGGGAAACGGCTGCGCATCACCTATGCCACCCAGGTGGCCGTCAAGCCGCCCACCTTTGCCCTGTTCGTTAACGATCCGGAGCTGATGCATTTCTCCTACGAGCGGTACCTGGAGAACAAAATCCGCGAGGCCTTCCCCTTCGAAGGGACACCAATCCGGATCGTCCTCAAGAAAAAATCGTAGGATGTGACGGACCTTGAAAACGGTGTGGTTGGCCTTTGTCATCAGCTACCTGCTCGGGTCGCTCAGCTTCAGCACGATCATCGGCAAGTACGTCTACGGGATCGATATTCGCCGCTACGGGAGCGGCAATGCCGGGGCGACCAACACGCTGCGCGTGCTGGGAAAGAAGCCGGCGGCGGCCGTCTTCCTTTTGGATATGCTCAAGGGCATGCTCGCCGTCGGCGTCGGGTGGTCGCTTTCCGGGGGCGACGAGGCGGTGGCCGTTTTCTCCGGGGTCTTTGCCGTGATCGGGCACAACTGGCCGCTCTTCTTCCGGTTCCGCGGCGGAAAAGGGATCGCCACCACCATCGGCGTGGTGGCGGTGGTGGCCTTTCCACCGGCGGCGCTGGCCGGGGTCGTCGCCCTCTCGGCCATCGCGGTGACGCGGTACGTCTCCCTGGGCTCGCTGTTGTTTACCGGACTTTTGCCCTTATTCGTTTTCCTGTGGTATGACTCTCCGAGCCTTTTTGCCGGTACCGTCGTCATCGCCCTGCTGGCCTTCTGGCGGCATCGCCAGAACATCGCGAATCTCCTGCACGGTCGGGAGCGCAAGCTGGGGGAACGGGTGAAGGTTGGATAAGGGAGGAGTGGCGGTGAAACGCTCAGTTGCCGTTTTGGGAGCGGGAAGCTGGGGAACGGCACTGGCCATGGTCCTGGCCGACAACGGGCACCACGTCACGCTGTGGGGGCGGAACGCCGAAACCGTAGACGAAATCAATGCGCGGCACACCAATCGCCGCTACCTGCCGGGCGCCGTCCTGCCCGCGGGCGTGATGGCAACGACCGACCTGGCTTCCGCCGTCTCCGCCGCCGACGCTGTGGTGGTGGTGACGCCGTCCCATGCCGTGCGCGAGGTGGTCCGGCGGGCGGCACCGCACCTTTCCGACGGGACCCTGGTGGTTCACGCGGCGAAGGGGCTGGAGACGGATACCCTCAAGCGGATGTCGGAGGTGATCGGCGAAGAGCTTCCCGCTTCACTCGGGCGGCGCGTGGCCGTGCTGTCGGGGCCCAGCCACGCCGAGGAAGTGTGTCGCAAGTCGCCGACGACGGTGGTGGTGGCCGCGGAGGACCCTGCTGTGGCCCAGGAAGCACAGGATCTGTTCATCAACACCTATTTCCGCGTCTACACCAATCCCGACGTCACCGGCGTCGAGCTGGGCGGAGCGCTGAAAAACATCATTGCCCTCGGGGCGGGGCTGTCGGACGGCCTCGGGTACGGGGACAACGCCAGGGCGGCCCTCATTACCCGCGGTCTTGCGGAGATCGGCCGGCTCGGTTACCGCATGGGCGCCAACCCGCTCACCTTTGCCGGTCTGGCCGGCGTTGGCGATCTGGTTGTGACGTGCACATCGCGGCACAGCCGCAACTGGCGTGCCGGCTACCAGCTGGGGCAGGGCGCGTCGCTGGAGGACGTGCTGGCCCGGATGGGCATGGTGGTTGAAGGTGTGCGGACGACGAAGGCGGCCTATCGGTTGGCCGCGCGCTACGGCGTGGAGATGCCCATCACCCAGCAGCTGTACGCCGTGTTGTTTGAGGGCAAACCGCCCAAGCAGGCTGTGGAAGAACTGATGGGGCGGGACCGCACGCGCGAATGGGAATGGATCGTCCAGGTGCGGGACACCGAGCGGTGACGCACGTCGCCATCCTCCCCGGCATAGGATAGACTGATCGATTTTCCCGAGGGGGAGGATGCCGTGAAGCACAACCCGCGTTTGCCCAAGAACCTGTTGGACAAAATCAAGGCAACGACGAAGGGGAAAGTGGACGAATCGCTCATTCGCAGCCTGGCCAGTGGCATGAGCCAGGACGACCTGCGTGACGAAAAGAAGCTGCGCGAACTGGTCCGCCAGGTGGCCAAAATGGTGAACAAGCCGCTCTCGAAAGAGAAAGAGGACCGCATCGTCCGGTATGTCAAAACCCATTCCCTCAGCGTGAACGACCTGCTGGCCATTGCCAAACGCTTGAGCGAGTGAGATTCCACGCTTGACAATGGAACCTGTCTGCCTCGCCGGCCATAACGTACTAACAGGAAAAATGATCAGTTCACACGTCTGGCGAACGGGATACGGGTCATCATCGGAGTACAGATGCAGCGGCAAGGTCAGAGGGAAACGGGAGGGGTAAGCCTACCCCTCCTGTTTCCTTTGGTTGTCTTCCAGCAAGGTCTGCACGAGCGGTGACTGCAGGAAGGCGAGCACTTCCGACAAATTGATCCGGGTCATCAGGTCCAAGAGGGATCCTTTCCCCGATGTCCGCCCCACTTGCCGGCCGATGACCTCCACCGCGTCGAGCAGGTTGTACGCGGTGTCGATCAACTGCTCCACCTGGTGAAGGGTGGCGCTCATCTCCTTGATGCTTGTGCGCATGTGGGCAAGGGTGGCTTTCAGCTGTCCCGGATTGGCAAGCGCACTCAGCAGGGAGGGGGACGGCGCCGGCTTGCGCGGGGAAGGCCGCCGTGGGGGCGTTTTCAGCGTCCGCTTGATCGCTTGCGGGTTTTTCCACACGACGCTCGGTCGTTGCAAGGGGGGTACCTCCCGTTGGGCAAGAGTTCGGAACGCTATATCCTATGCCCAGAGCCTCGGGGCGGTTCGTGGGTGTGGTATAATGGAAGGAACGGAGGGATCCAAGCGTGCTGGACGCCGTTATCGCCATTGCCCTCATGCTGGTTGCCAATCTGACGATTACCAAGGCGCGCCAGCTGCCGAAGGGGCCGGTTCGCGTCCTCCTTTCGACGCTGGCCTTCGCCCTTTTGCCGGTCACGTTCCTCTTTGTCGTGCGTGCCCTGGCATGACGAAACCGGAAGGAGAACGCCACATGGTCACCGTCACCTTTTTCCCCGGCCGCAAACAGGTGAAGGTACGGCCGGGGACCACGCTGTTGGAAGCCGCGCGCCGGGCGCGGATGGTTTTGCCGTCACGGTGCAACGGGAACGCTTCCTGCACTCGGTGCCGCGTCATCGTTCCGCCTGCGGCGGAGGTGTCACCCCTTCGGGAGGTGGAGCGCCGCCGCTTGCCGGAAGGGGCCATTGCCGCAGGCGTGCGCCTGGGCTGTCAGACACGCGTGTACAAGGCGGTGACCGTCACGGTACCCGCGCAATCTGCCGGCGAACGGCCCCAGAGAACATCGGATCCGTCGTAAGGGGAGGGGCGCCATGATCCGGTTGCGGATCGGGGAGCTGGCCACGCCGCACCGCAAGCGATCCCTTCGCACCAAGCGGCCTTGGCTGCGGCGCGTGGCCGCTGTCTTGCTGTTGCAGGCCGTGCTGCTGGTGCAGGCCGGCTGTCTGTACCCGGAGGAACGGCGCGTCGGCCAGGAACCCTCGACTGCATTCCTGCAGGAGGTGCAAGGGGCGGTCGACCGCTTTCGACAGGCCGAAGGCGTTCTGCCCATTCAGACCCGCCCGGCAGACACGCCGCGCTATGAGAAGTACCCCATCGACTTCCGGCAGCTTGTGCCGCGCTTTTTGGCCGAGGTCCCGCCCAACGCCTTCGAGCAGGGCGGGCGCTACCAGTATGTGTTGATCGACGTGGAGACGGCCCCCCAGGTGCGGCTTCTGGACCTCACCGTGGCTGCAGCGGTGAACGAGGTGCAGGCCGCCGTCACTCGCTATTGGAAGGAACGCGGGGTGCTGCCCATTCGTGATGTGAAGCCCACCGGATTCTACGGGATCGACTATGCGGCCCTCCACCTTCAATTGGTTCAAGTGAAAAGCCCCTACACCGGGCAGTACCTCCCCCTCCTGATGGATCCCTGGGGCCGTGTGGGCGTGGACTACGCCCTCGACCTGGTCCGGCTTCTGCCCAAGGATGCCGATGCGGCCCGCCTCCCGCAGGACCTGCGCGACTTCCTCGCCCGGAACCATCCCTTCGTCCCCGTGCGCGCCTTTCCGTATCGCCTCGTCCGCGGCGAACCCGTTCCCCTCCCGCAGGGGTTTGCGTTTTCTCCCGTCATAAACCCCACGGTCCCCCATATATTTGTACTGTCCAACTGAGCCCTGGTGCGTTTGGAACCAACTCCGGGAGGGATTCGGATGGAACGGGTGGACATCTTTAAAGACATTGCCGAGCGGACAGGAGGAGACATCTACATCGGCGTCGTCGGCCCGGTGCGGACGGGGAAATCCACGTTCATCAAACGGTTTATGGAACAAATGGTGATTCCCAACATTTCGAACGAGTATGATCGCGCCCGGACGATCGACGAAATGCCCCAGAGTGCGGCGGGGCGCACGATCATGACCACGGAACCGAAATTCGTCCCCAACCAGGCGGTGACGGTTCACGTGGCCGAGGGGCTCGACATCAACGTGCGCCTGGTGGACTGCGTCGGGTATACCGTGGAAGGGGCGAAGGGATACGAAGACGAGCACGGTCCGCGGATGATCCACACGCCGTGGTTTGACGAGCCCATCCCCTTCCACGAGGCGGCGGAGATCGGCACACGCAAGGTGATTCAGGAACACTCCACCCTTGGCGTGGTCATCACCACCGATGGGTCGATCACCGAGATCCCCCGCGAGGCCTACGTGGAAGCGGAAGAGCGCGTGGTGGCCGAACTGAAGGAGGTGGGCAAGCCCTTTATCCTCATCGTTAACTCCATCCATCCGCGTAGCGAGGAGACCCAGGTGCTGCGGGATGAATTGGCCGAAAAGTATGACATTCCTGTGCTGGCCTTGAGCGTCGATGCGATGGACGAGGAGGACATCCTCCACGTTCTGAAAGAGGTGCTGTTCGAGTTTCCCGTCCACGAGGTCAACGTCAACTTGCCTAGCTGGGTGATGGTGCTCGACGAGGACCACTGGTTGCGCAAGAGCTACGAGGAAGCGGTGCGGGAAACGGTGAAGGATATCCGCCGCCTGCGTGACGTGGATCGCGTGGTCGGGCTGTTCCACAATTACGAGTTTGTGGAGCGGGCCGCACTGGCCGACATGAACATGGGACAGGGCATTGCCGAGATTGACCTGCACGCCCCCGACGAGCTGTATGACAAGATTTTGATGGAGGTTGTCGGGGTGGAAATCAAGGGCAAGGACCACCTCCTCAAGCTGATGAAGGAGTTTGCCCACGCCAAGCGGGAGTACGACCAGATCGCCGAGGCGCTGCACATGGTGCGGACCACCGGGTACGGTATCGCCCCTCCGTCCCTGGAGGAGATGCGCCTCGACGAGCCGGAGATCATTCGTCACGGTTCCCGGTTTGGTGTGCGGCTGAAGGCGACAGCGCCGTCGATCCACATGATCAAGGTGGAAGTGGAGTCGGAGTTTGCCCCGATCATCGGCACCGAGAAACAGAGCGAGGAACTCGTCCATTACCTGATGCGCGATTTCGAAGATGATCGGCAGTCGATTTGGAATTCCGAGATCTTCGGCCGCTCTCTCCATTCCATCGTCCGCGAAGGCATCCAGGCCAAGCTGACGATGATGCCCGAGAACGCCCGGTACAAACTGAAGGAAACCCTCGAACGCATCATCAACGAAGGTTCGGGTGGACTCATCGCCATTCTTCTCTGACCCCGGGAAGGCTTCCTCCGTAGGGAAGCCTTTTTCTCTTGGGGTGATGGGTGATGGGGAGATCGACCAAAAAAGGTATAAAATCGAAAGGACACGAGGAAAACTGTAGGTGTCGGCTTTACCCGTAGAAGGGAGGAGAAGCGGTGAACAAAACCGAACTGGTGGCCCAAGTGGCCGAACGGGCCAACCTGACCAAAAAAGACGCGGCACGGGCAGTGGACGCCGTGTTTGACAGCATCGCAGACGCGCTGAAGGCGGGCGACAAGGTGCAGATTGTCGGTTTTGGCAACTTCGAGGTCCGCAACCGCAAGCCGCGCAAAGGGCGCAACCCGCAGACCGGCGCGGAAATCGACATTCCCGGCGGCAAGGTTCCCGCCTTCAAACCGGGCAAAGGCTTGAAAGAAGCGCTTCAGTAACGTGACGAGAGCCGTGAACGCGGCTCTTTGCTTTTTTGTGGCTGCTGTGGTAAACTGGCGATGACTTTTGGTTGGGATACCGGTTTTTTGTTGCGGGGAGAGAGGAGGTACGTGCCATGGCCATCGGTCAACAACATGTTGGCCCAACCCGGATCGATCACCAAAAGATCGAGCAAGCCGTGCGCATGATTCTGGAGGCAATCGGGGAAGACCCCGATCGGGAAGGGTTGCGTGAGACGCCCAAACGCGTCGCCCGCATGTACGAAGAGGTGTTCCAGGGGCTGTTCCAGGACCCCGAGGCCTATTTCTCCACCGTTTTCAGTGAAGATCACGAGGAACTGGTCCTGGTCAAGGACATTCCCTTCTACTCGATGTGCGAACACCACTTGGTGCCCTTTTACGGCAAGGCCCATGTGGCCTACATCCCGCGCGGCGGGCGCGTGGTGGGCCTCAGCAAGCTGGCCCGCGCGGTGGAAACGGTGGCCCGCCGTCCGCAGCTTCAGGAACGGATCACGGCCACCGTGGCCGATACGATCATGAAAAAACTCGACCCGCACGGCGTGGTTGTGGTCATCGAAGCGGAGCACATGTGCATGACGATGCGCGGGGTGAAGAAACCGGGAGCGGTGACGGTCACCTCGGCCGTGCGTGGCGTCTTCGAAACGGACCCCGCCGCCCGCGCCGAGGTGTTTGCCCTCATTCGGAAATGACGCGTTTCCCGAGAAATAAGAAAAATCGCGGGAAGCGACAGATTGAGCGCGGCTACGGCATGGCTCGACAACTGTGGCGCAAATTTCTTCTTGACACACGATCAACCCTGTGATAAAGTACAAGACGTGAGCGTCAATGATGCAGTCGGGCTATGGCGCAGTCTGGTAGCGCGCACCCTTGGGGTGGGTGAGGTCGTCGGTTCGAATCCGGCTAGCCCGACCATCTTCGTACATACCGCCACCTCGGTTCGAGGTGGCGTTTTTGCATGGCAGGAGGAATCCGTGGGAACCCTTTTAACAGGGGTGAACCGGTGAACCGGACGAAGGGACTGTTCTGGTTGTTCCGGTTTCCCATGGCCTTGTTGTTGCTGATCCTGCTATGTGGGCTATCTCTACTTTTCGACGTGACCTTCGCGAGCGTTGACAGATCGCGCGAAATGGCCGATAGTTGAAGAGTGAACGGAGTCATGGAGTACGGGGAACGGAGGAGACGGTATGCTCGAGCCGCAAGGGGAGTACGTGGTGATCAAGGCGAAGGAGAACGGCGTGAACGTGATCGGGCTCACGCGGGGGAAGGACACGCGCTTTCACCATGCGGAAAAACTGGACAAAGGCGAAGTAATGATCGCCCAGTTCACGGAACACACCTCGGCGATCAAGGTGCGCGGGAAAGCGGTCATTCTCACGAAACACGGGCTTATCATGTCCGGGGAGGACGACGGGGAGCAGGGCTAACCTGCTCTTTTTTCATGACAAGGCATGGTGGAGCCCCGTGCCCTGTACAGTGATAAGAGAACGGTACTTGCGCGGCCGGGGGGAACACCATGCGGGCATTGAGGGGATGGTTGACAGCCGTGGTGCTTTCGGGGGCCTTTGCCCTCGCGGTAACCCTGGTGCTTCGGCCGGGGATGCACGCGGGGGGAGATCGGCCGGTTTGGAGTGCGACCGCGTACCCCGTGATGCTGACGCCAGAACGCCTTCCCGACCTGCTGGCCGGCCTCTCGCTTTCCAGCCGGCTGCAGTCGGTGAAATGGGAAAGCGGCAGTCTCTTCGTGGATTTGGCCGTGTCCGAGCCGTGGACTCCGGATGAGGTGTACGCCGACTGGGTGGCACTCATGCGGCGGGCCTTTTTGCAGACGACCAACGTGCAGCATGTGTACGTGCGCGTCACCTATGCGCCGGGCAATGCGCGTCCGGCCCTCGTGGCGGCCCTGGACGCCGAGCGCGGGGAATCGGGACGCTTGGCACGCCTGCGCGAGGCGTCACCGGAGAACTATGGGGTGCTGGTTCATGAACTGGCCCATGTGCAGCCCGGACCGTTGTGGTGGGGGCGGTGAGCGTCGTGTCGATTTATGGTATACTGAGGGGGCATGTGACCCAATTGGAGGCCCAGCAAATGGACAAGATGCAAAATCGACGGATTGCGGCGGCGTTTCAAGCCCTTCTGGAACAGGTTTCTAAACGATGGAATCACCCGTTATTTGCCGATGCGGTGGACAAGCCGTCCTTTCCCGTTCCCCTGGCGTACGCCTATTTCTTGTTTCTCCATGCCACGGCCCGATCGGACGAAGCCATCGCCTGCCGCGTCATTCCTCTTTGCCTTGTGCAGCTTGGCTTGGCCGTTCACGACACCGTGGACCGGGCTCCTCTCCCTCGTGTGCGCCAACTGAGCGTTCTGGCCGGCGACTATGCGAGCGGTCAGTATTACGCTTTTCTGGCCCAGACGGGCGACATCATGCTCATCCGCACGCTGGCCCGCGCGATCGAGCAGGTGAACGCGTGGAAGGTGGAGCTGGCCAATGCCCTGGCCGCCCAAACCCTCACGGCGGAGCGGTATCGCGCGCTGCGCGCCAACGTCGACGCCCATCTGTACAGCGAGGCCATCGCAGCCGATTGCGGGGCCGAACGCCGCACCGATGGGCAAAAGTGGATCGCCTTTGTTCACGCCCTGGCCGATCTCGTCAACCTGGAGCGGGAATGGCGACTCGCCGCCCAGCCCCAGGCGGAACCGGGCTGGTATGTGCGATTGCGCCTTCGGGAGGCGGCAGGCACCGAGGCAGAGGAAACCGCGGCACGGGGGTCCTTGCTGTTGAAGCTCGGACTTGACCGGGACATCGCAGCGGCCCTGCGGCGTGTGCGTGTGCTGGCCGAGCCGCTCTTGGCCGCGGGACTTCCGGGAACGGTGCGCGCCGAGCTGACCGCCCTGCTCACGTCCCTCAAGGAACGGGTGGAGGCGGTCGCGCCGGTGGCCTAGTGCGGCGCACATGCGGGCAGACGGGGAGGAGAAACGATGAACGAGGTGACGAAAGAAGCGCGCGTGCACGCGGTATTTGAATCCATTGCCCGGGATTATGACCGCATGAACACCGTCATCAGCCTGGGGCGCCACCGCGCGTGGCGCCGGTATGCGATGCGCCGCATGAACGTGCAGCCGGGCTGGCAGGCCCTCGATGTCTGTTGCGGAACATGCGACTGGGCGATCAGCCTGGCCGAGGCGGTCGGCCCCCATGGCCGCGTCGTTGGCCTCGACTTCAGCGCGAACATGCTCGCC
>PKQU01000213.1 GCA_017577925.1 Bacillota bacterium | reverse complement strand
GGGGGGCAAATTCCCGGGCATAGCCGAGGAGTGTGCCGTCTCCGCCGAGCACGAACAGCAGATCGACGGCGTCGGGAAAGCGTTCGCGCGGCAGGGCCACGTCGGGACGGCCGAGGGCGCGCGCGTCTTCGCTTTCCAGCACCACGCGCGCTCCCTTGACCTCAATCCAGTCGACAAGCTTTCGCGCTACCGTCCAAGCAGCGGGTTTGTCCCGGTTCAAGACCAACCCAATGGTCTTCAACTCCGCAACACCTCAACCATGTAGGAAGATGTACGCCAGCGCAGCTCCGATCCCCATGGCCGCCACATAGCGCCAGCGTCCGGTTGCCCGCGGACGAACGGCGAAGGTGACGATGCGCAGGGCTCCCGTTTCACGGTTGACCACGACGATACCGTGTGGACGCACGAGCAGCCAGGACGCGAGCAGGGCGTCACGCAGGGCCGCTCCTGTCGCGGGAATGGGTTTGCGGCTCTTCTCCACTTTTACGGCATACAGTTTTCCATCGCGTTTGGCAAGAAAATCGACATACACCCGACTGTCAAAGGTGCGGTCGTCGACGGTGACAGCCACGGGAATGGCCACTTTCCCCGCCACCACGTCAAACCCCGCTTCCTCCAGGAGGGCAACGACGGGCCCTCTGGGAGGTTGCCGCATCCACCCCGGCCCCAGCAGGCGCCACGCCAAAACCAGCACGGTTCCCAATACCATCAGTATGGCGACAAGCCCATCCCCCGTTTTCAGCACGCTTCCTCCTCCCCACCGGTGCGCGTGAATCCCCGCAGGATCACGCATCGGCCAAGCGCGTGTCCCGAAGCCGGTCGTGGGCTTCCCGAACGACAGCGTCTATCTTCCTCTCTACGTCGTCGCGCGCCTCGTCTCCTTTCCGGGCGTGCAGCAAAAATTCGATATTTCCTTCCCCGCCGCGGATGGGGGAGTAGGTCAGGTCGAGGGGCGCCAAGTTCGCTGCCCGCGCCTTGTCCACCACGGCACGCAACACCTCGGCGTGAACGCGCGGATCGCGCACTACCCCGTGCTTGCCGACGAGCGCCGGGCCCGCTTCAAATTGTGGCTTGACGAGGGCAACCACGTCCCCGCCCGCCTTTAGCACGGTGGCCAGCGGCGGAAAAATGAGCCCAAGGGAAATGAAGGAGACGTCCACCGTAGCCACGTCCGGGGGCTCCGGAAACCAGGACGGCTCGGCGTAGCGAAAGTTCGTCCGCTCCATCACCACCACGCGCGGATCCTGGCGCAGTTTCCAATCCAGCTGGCCATAGCCCACATCAACGGCGTAGACGCGCCGCGCCCCGTGTTGCAGGGCGCAGTCGGTAAACCCGCCGGTGGAGGCGCCGACATCGAGCACTGCTTTATCGGTCAGGTCCAGGCCGAAGACGCGCAAGGCCCGCTCCAGTTTCAGGCCCCCGCGGCTTACATAGGGGCACGGGTCACCCTTCACCTCGATGCGCGCATCCAGGGGGACCTTCTCCCCGGCCTTGTCAACCCGATCGCCCTCCACGCGCACCAGGCCGGCCATGATCGCGCGCCGGGCTTTTTCCCGCGTCGGGAACAGGCCGCGTGTCACCAGGAGCACGTCAAGACGCTCTTTCTTGGCCATCGCCGTCACGCCCGCTTGCGGGCCCGCACCAGCAGGTTGCGCGCGCAGGTTGCCACGTTCTCCGCCGTCAGCCCCACCTCGCGCCGCTGGTCGGCCACGCTGCCGTGTTCAATGAAGCGGTCGGGAACGCCCATCGGGTAAACGCGCACGCCGTCGATCCCCTCGAAGGCGTAGAATTCCAACACGGCGCTGCCAAAACCGGCCAGCACGGCTCCCTCCTCCACGGTTACGATCGGCAGGCCGCGTTCGGCCAGCGCCAGCAGCATCGTCCGGTCGAGGGGCTTGACAAACCGCGCGTTGACCACGGTGGCGGATACCCCCTCTTCTTCGAGGCGCGCGGCTGCCTCCAGCGCCACCTGGACCATGGGCCCCACGGCCAGGATGGCCACATCGTCGCCTTCCCGCACCACTTCCCACGTCCCGATAGGGATGCGACGCAGCTCGGGGTCGAGCGGCACGCCCACGCCGTTGCCGCGCGGATAGCGCACCGCGATGGGCCCTTCCTCGTAGGTGACGGCCGTGTACAGCATATGCCGAAATTCGTTTTCGTCCTTCGGCATCATCACCACCATATTCGGCAGGTGACGCAGAAAGCCGATGTCAAACACCCCCTGGTGGGTATCCCCGTCGGCACCGACAAAGCCGGCGCGATCAACGGCGAAGACCACATTCAGGTTTTGGCGGCAGATGTCGTGAACCACCTGGTCGTAGGCGCGCTGCAGGAAGGTGGAATAAATGGCGCACACCGGTTTCATCCCCTGGGCGGCCAGGCCGCCGGCCATCGTCACGGCGTGCTGCTCGGCGATGCCCACGTCAAAGCACCGGTCGGGGAAGCGCTTCTGGAACTTCACCAGTCCCGAGCCGCCGAGCATCGCCGGAGTGATGGCGACGATGCGTTCGTCGCGCTCGGCCAGCTGGATAAGGGTGTCGGCGAAAACGTTTTTGTAATCCGGCGCTCCCCCCGGCTTTTTGATGAATTCCCCGGACTCGATCTTGTAGGGCGTCA
>PKQU01000212.1 GCA_017577925.1 Bacillota bacterium | reverse complement strand
ATGATCCAGTCCGCCTCGCCCAGCCAGTGAAGGTGATCCTCCAGGTTGCCCGGCGTGATCCGTTCCACGTCGGCCGGATCGTACAGAGGCGCCGGTTTCGTTTTCAGGAGGCGCGCCTTGGCCTGCGTCGCCAGCCGGTTCCGCACGGCCGGGTGATCGAGTGTCAGGCCCTTTGCCTCCTCTTCCGGCGTGAGTGATCGCGGCACGATGTCCAGCAGGTAGGTGGAAATGCCCACGTTGGCCAGGTGTGCGGCGATGGCCGCACCCATCACCCCCGACCCAATCACCGCCGCTTTTTCGATGCGCCTCATGGCAACGCCCCTCCCCGTTTTGCCGATCGCCCCGACCAGGGTGCCACAATCCGGCAGATCATGCTGCCCTCCGTTTGATGTGTATGCGCGCCGGGGCGGTTTAATTTTGAATGATTATTCATTCACGAATAACTTTTCTATTCTAATCTAAACATTACGCCAAAACCCGCGTGACGTCAACCATGCAGTTCGAATGTTCAGATCAAATTCGGTGCGCCGGTTTCCTTTCCCGTCCCTCCCCTTGACATCGGCTCCGAAGCGGGGCATAATCATCACTAACAACATGCATCCGTCCACCGATCGGTTCCGTCGCGGTTGACATGTGCATAGCGTCTCCGGCTGAACGCCGACGCGCACCAGCCGGGGAAGAAGCGCGATGAACGGGAATAGTAGGCGTCGCACGGACGTCCAGAGAGCGAGGCCCACCGGCTGCAAGGCCTCGCCGTCACGGCCGCCGAACCCGCCCGGAAGCGCGTCGGGGAAAACCCGACCGGCTGCCGTCCCGATACGGCGGCAAGAGCGGACGGCGTGGGTCGATCAAGCACCAGCCGTCAAAAAAGGTGGTACCGCGGAAGAGCACGTCCTCTTTCGTCCTTTTGGCGAGAGGGGACGTTTTTGTTTTGCGCACGCACGATTTTGTTGGCCCGAACAAGGAGGGGGAAGTCCGATGGCCTTGGAAAAAACGATTGTCTTCCTCGGCGCCGGCTCGATGGCCGAGGCCCTCATCGCCGGGGTGCTCAACAAAGGCGTGGTGGCACCCCACGAAATCATCGTCACCAACCGGCAGAACCGCGCGCGGCTGGCCGAACTGGCCAATCGGTACGGCGTGCGAACGGCCAACGACAAGCGCGAGGCGGTTCGCGAAGCCGACGTGATCGTGCTGGCCATGAAACCCAAGGACGTGGGCGACGCCCTGAACGAGGTGGCCGACCGCGTGCGGGCCAACCACCTGATCATCTCCGTCGCCGCCGGCGTCCCGATCGCGTTCATCCAGTCGTTTGTGCCCCACCCCGTTCCGATCGTGCGGACGATGCCCAACACCTCCTGCCACGTCGGGCTGTCGGCCACCGGCATCGCCCTGGGCCCGTACGCGGCGCCCTGCCACGAGACGCTGGTGCGCAAGCTGTTTGACGCCATCGGCATGACCTGCGTGGTAAAGGAGGAACAGCTGGATGCCGTTACGGGGTTGTCGGGCAGCGGTCCGGCGTACATTTACTTCCTGGTTGAAGCGATGGAACAGGCCGGGCAGCAGGCAGGCCTGGCGCCGGAAATCGCCCGTCGGCTGACCGTGCAAACCCTGCTCGGTGCGGCCCATATGCTCCTGGAAACCCGCGAGGAGCCGTCCGTCCTGCGCGAAAAGGTCACGTCACCAGGCGGGACGACGATGGCCGGCCTTGAGGTGTTGCGCACCCACCGGTTCCAAGAAGCGATACAGCGCGCCGTCCTGCGCGCGACCGAACGCGCAAGAGAATTGGGACAGATCGTCAACACAAAAGCCCATTCCCGTTGAACAGCAACGGGAATTTTTTTTTGTTGTAAAACAGATGTGTTGCAAAACAGAGGAACATGTTATAATACAAGTGAATACACTGAACACAAACGCGTGCAAGGGGAGAGGACGGATGGCGCTCCGGATGACCATCACCGAGAAGGCGGCGGAATTCTACCGGCGGGAACTCAACGTGGAAGCGGGCGAGGCGCTGCGCCTGTTCGTGCGCATTGGCGGTATCGGCCATGTGGGCTATTCCTTCGGCATCCAGAAGGATCGCATCACGCCCGCCGATCATGTCCTTCGCGTAGGCGATGTGGCCTTTGTCGTCCGCGACGACGATGCCTGGTACCTGGACGGGATGATGATCGATCTGGACAACAAGAGCGAGATTGTCGTCTCCCACGAGCGGTTTGCGCGTCTGGATCATCCGGTTGAGGAACGCGCGCCCGCGTTGGTGGGCTGACGGGCCAAAGGAAAAGGGACGGCGCCTGCCGTCCCCGTTTTTTTTGTGCATGCGGCATGTCCAACGAGCTGGGCGCAGGAAACGGGAAATCCCTAGGCGTTGACGTCCACCACCACACGCCCGCGAACCTTGCCCTGCAGGATGTCGCGGCCGACGGACGGCACTTCCTTCAGGGGCACCACTCGTGTCATCGCGTCCAGCTTGTCCAGCGGCAAATCTCGCGCCAGGCGCTGCCACGCCTGCTGGCGCCGCTCGCGCGGGCAATACACCGAGTCAATCCCCAGGAGGTTCACGCCACGCAAGATAAAGGGAAAGACGGTGGTCGCCAGCTCGCTGCCGCCGGCAAGCCCGCACGC
>PKQU01000211.1 GCA_017577925.1 Bacillota bacterium | reverse complement strand
AAAAAGAATGAGTCACGGGTAACAAGTCGAACTTGTCGGCCAGTGACGAAAGGTGCGACAAATGTTCCTCTGTTTTCTCGCCAGGGTTGGGGTTTGGATTGTTGCCCTTGAACTTACGTAAATTCCCGGTTATCTCCTTACTCCGCATCCATCATAACCCTGGAAAAAGAAACGCGTCAACATAAGAATTCCAACGAAACCTTCTCCAAAAACACAGCCCCTGCGGCCACAGCTGCACGTCATCCGCAAGGGCTGGGTCTCGGGTGCTGTTTTTATTGTTCCAGGGCCCGTGGCCAGGTTTCATCCCCACTGCGCGTCCGGAACCTCGTCCCGCACGAAATCGCCGCTTTTGCCGCCCCGCTTTTCAACGAGGTATGTCGGGCCGATGACCATCGCCTTGTCGAGGGCCTTGCACATGTCGTACACGGTGAGGGCGGCGACGCTGACTGCCGTCAGGGCTTCCATCTCCACGCCGGTGGGGGCGGTGGTGGTCACCTCCGCCTCGATGCGCAGCGTACGGTCGTCGGGGAAGGCGAAGCGAATGTCGATACCGGTGAGGGGCAGGGGATGGCACATGGGGACGAGCTCGGGCGTCTTCTTGGCGGCCAGAATGCCCGCCACCTGGGCCACGGCCAGCACGTCGCCTTTTTCCACGCCCCCCTGGCGAATGCGCGCCAGCGTCTCCGGCGCCATGCGCACGGTGCTGGCGGCCACCGCCTTGCGCTTCGTCGCCGGTTTGCCCGACACGTCCACCATCCGCGCGCGCCCCTGTGTATTAAAGTGGGTCAGGTTTTGCCCGTCCATCTCACGCCCTCCCTCGTTGCGGTTGAGCTCCACCGGCCCGCGGCTGGCTCTTCGATGCAGGCCGGGGCGCGTGTGGCTCCCGCTCCATTGTACCGCACCCCGGTACCGTACCGCACCCTTCCAGATGCACGCCCACGCCGCCTCGGCCTTCGCGTTCAGATCCGTAAGCAAGAAAAAATCCGCGTCCATCCGGACATGCCGCGGATGGACGCGACGTTCATCGGCGGTCGCACCTGCCGAACAATATGGAAAAAAGGAATCATGTATCCGCGGGCGGCCGTCCGGGCGCTATGTCCCTTTGACGGGCTGCCGCGCCGGCGGGTAGTCGTCGGGTTCCATCGTGAGGCATTCGGACGTCACCGTTGCGTCGGCCTCGCGATCCCGAAAGATCGGGTGGCGCCGGTGCTCCTCCCCGTGCACGAGAAGCGATTCCGTTTGCATCGTGCTGTGCCGAATGCCAAAGCGGTCCCGGAGAAGCGCGGTGGCCTCCTTTACCACCTGGTGAGGATCGCGGCCGTGTTCAAGGAGCAGGTGACAGCTAAAGGCATGCTGGGTGCTGGTAATCGACCACAGGTGCATCTCGTGGACATCTATTACGCCGTCCAAGCGGAGCAGGTGCTCGCGGATAGCATCGACGGAAATGTCGCGCGGCGCCGCCTCCATCAGCACGCGTCCGGCTTGGGCCGTAACGCGTATGCCGCCAAGTCCGATGACCACGGCAATCAGGACACTGATTGCGGGGTCAAGCCAGCGCACGTTCCACATCCAAATGGCCGCCGACGACAAGACGACGCCGACAGAACTGAACAGGTCGCCCAACACGTGCCACAGCGCGCTGCGCACGTTGAGGTTTTCCGTGTCACCAAAGTGGCCGAGGATCACGGCGACGACGAGATTGACGAGCAACCCGATGGCTGCAACCGCGATCATGATACCCGGCTGGACCTCCGGCGGGTGGAGGATCCGCTGCGCCGCCTCGACGACAATCCACCCGGCCACGGCCACAAGGGCCAAGCCGTTGAGAAAGGAGACGATCATTTCAAAGCGCAGATACCCGTATGTGTAACCCCCACGGGGTGGACGGGCAGACAAAAGGGCCGCAACCAGCGACAGGCCCAGAGCCAGCACATCGCCGGCCATGTGCCCGGCGTCGGACAGCAAGGCCAGGCTCCCGGCGATCACGCCGCCGAAGCCCTCGACAACGGCAAAAATCAGGGTCAGCGCAAAAGCCGCCAGCAAGGCACGCCGATTCTGTCGCATTCCCCTGCGCACGTGCGGGTCGTGGTGAAAATCGTCCCGACTAGCCACCTGCTCACCTCGCTTTTCCCTCCCATCGCTATTATTGTACACCGCGTACCCCCATGTGAGCCGGGCGATGTACACGCTGTTTCCGAAATCGCCATGTTTTCGCCGCCCCCGCTCCACCATGCAAAACGCTAGGCAGAACGGCCCCTCATGTGGTAGGGTGTAGGGAGAACCAGTGCGATGTGCGATGGCGCTCGGAGCCAATCCAAAGGGGGACCAGCCATGACCATTCGGGTGCGGCTTTTTGCCGAACTGGCCGAACGGGCCGGGCAAGACGAGCTCATCCTTTCCGTCCCCGCCGGCGCACGCGTTGCCGATGTGCTCGATGCCGCTTCCCGCGCCTGTCCGGCGCTGGCCGACTTGCTGCCACGCTGCGCCGTTTCCGTCAATTTGGCCTACGCGCTCCCAACGCGTCCTGTGGCCCCGGACGACGAAATCGCCATCCTGCCGCCGGTCAGCGGCGGCTGACGGGAGGGGCTTCGGCATGGACCGCCTGTGGGAACGGTACTCGCGGCAGAT